>NZ_JBYNRN010000024.1:0-40475 GCF_057785155.1 Paenisporosarcina sp. | reverse complement strand
CACAAAAGAACCAATCGACATTTTACCAAATCGTTATAAGAAGACGATTAAACACTATCTCCAAAAGTACGGAGCCAAGGTTGAAGTTGTCATTATGGACATGAGTCCCGCATTTAAAGCCGCGGTAATCGCTGCACTTGGTAAACCTGTTATTGTCGCAGATCGATTTCATTTTGTGCGCTATATTTACTGGGCACTTGATGGAGTGCGTAGACGAATACAGGCTACCTGGAATGATTATGATCGTAAGAAGTGTAAAAAGATGCGATATGTATTCCATCGGAATTCTCAAAAATTAACCGATGAAGATCGCTGGTATTTAGATCGATATCTCTCCATGTCAGATGAGCTTAAGCAAGCGTATGAATTGAAAGAAAAGTTTAATGAGTGGTTTGTTCAGGCAAAAGAAAATGGCCCGGAGGAGATTCTCCAGACCAAAGAGCTTTTACAATCATTTTATCAACTCGTTACCCAAACCAATATTCCGGAATTTAACCGTGTCATTAAGACCCTACAGAATTGGCAAATCGAAATCTTAAATAGCTTTGCCTACAATCTCTCGAATGGCTTTCTGGAGGGAATTAATAATCTAACAAAAGTTATGAAAAGAAATGCATTTGGCTTCAGAAGCTTCATGCGATTCCGAGCAAAGATATTATTAACACACAAGTATAAAAAAATAGGATATCACGTTGGATGAGGTGAAGTGATTTTCACTCCACCCCAACATTTGACGGAGAACCTGATTTTTTTGATTCGACTATTTGTTTCAGTAGTAACATGAATGATCATGTGAACGCTTTGGTTCTCAAGAAGTACAAAGTGTGAAGTTTATGAATGTGGAAAATGAAAAATGGTAAGTCGTTCGGAAAAAGGGAGAAGATTTACTTAAAGTATTTCCTGTATATTTATGAATGAAAGTAGGGGTTTATATGTTTGAAGCAATGGGACAACAAGCAGTACTTGGTATCATATCTCATGTGTTTTTTATTGGTGTATCCTTTTACGCTTTACAAGCATTAATGATTGATAAATTCATTAAAAAGAATCATGTCTTTCAAGCTCAGCTACTATATATATTTTTGAGTATTTTGATTGGGACATCAGTCTCGAATTTCTTTTTAACGATATCGGGTTGGTCAAACCAATTACCTTATTTATTTCAATAAAGTTCTCTTCATGTCCAGGCATATGAAGAGAGTCGTATGTAAGGACATGAAGAAAACTTGTATTACCCGGGAAATAATTTGTCGAAATAGGTTTCGCATATGTATTGGTAGGGAACAGATTATTATAATGCATGCGCACATAGATAGATAGTTTTTTAGAATTGGGAATGTACCGACACAAACATCCTATGACTTACGTATCATATAAGGCAGGGAAATCGACAAAAAAAATTAAAAAAATAAGGGCATCGGTCCTTGTTAAAAAAATGAATTGCCTGTAACATTGGAAATGTTTTAATTCCTAATTAATGACATCATACAAGTTGAAAATTGAGAGAATAAATAGAAAATTACAAAGAAGTTGGAGGGTCAAACGGTGGATAAAATAGTTGTAAAAGGTGGACAAAAGTTAAAAGGTAAAGTGCGAGTAGAAGGTGCAAAAAATGCGGTGTTACCGGTTTTAGCTGCAGCATTACTTGCTTCAAAAGGGAAAAATATTATTCGTGACGTACCTAATTTAGCAGATGTTTATACAATTCATGAAGTTTTAAAAAGTTTGAATGCAGATGTTCAATACTTTCCAAAGCAAAACGAAGTGGTGATTGATTCATCAGCTACATTATCAAGTGAAGCACAATTCGAGTATGTTCGAAAAATGCGTGCATCAATCTTAGTTATGGGACCTTTATTAGCACGTAATGGTTTTGCACGAGTAGCACTTCCAGGTGGTTGTGCAATCGGTTCACGTCCAATTGATCAACATTTAAAAGGATTCGAAGCAATGGGTGCTGAAATCTCATTTGGACATGGTTATGTTGAAGCTAAATCTGAAGGTAGATTAAAAGGTGCTAAAATTTATCTGGATTTCCCAAGTGTTGGAGCGACAGAGAACATTTTAACAGCAGCTGCACTTGCAGAGGGTGTTACAATTCTTGAAAATGCAGCAAAAGAGCCAGAAATTGTCGATTTAGCGAACTTCATTAACGAAATGGGTGGTCGCGTAATTGGCGCAGGAACTGACACGATTCGCATTGAAGGTGTGGAAGCACTAGAAGGCGCAGTTCATCATATTATTCCTGACCGTATCGAAGCTGGTACTTTCATGGTAGCTGCAGCGATAACAAATGGTGACGTGATTATCGAGAATGCAGTTCCAGAACATATGGCAGCATTAATTTCTAAAATGGAAGAAATGGGTGTCAAGATTAATGAAGAAGAAGAGGGCTTACGAATTCGTTCTTCTGGTAAATTAACTTCGGTTGATATTAAGACAATGCCACATCCAGGTTTCCCAACAGACATGCAATCGCAAATGATGTCGTTGATGCTAACTGCTACGGGTACTGGTATCGTAACTGAAACTGTATTTGAAAACCGATTCATGCATGTAGAAGAATTCCGTCGCATGAACGGGAATGTTAAAATTGAAGGTCGTTCAGTGATCATGCAAGGTCCTTCAGATCTTCAAGGTGCAGAAGTTGCAGCAACGGACTTACGTGCAGCAGCAGCTCTTATTCTAGCTGGATTAGCTGCAGAAGGCGTTACTCGTGTTACTGAGCTATACCATTTAGATCGCGGTTATGTTAACTTCCATTTAAAATTACAAGCATTAGGTGCAGATATTGAACGTGTTAATACTGAATCAACAGATGAGAAAGTAATGCAAACCGTTTAATTCACTTATATTCATACTATTCCTAAAACCGTCTTCTTATTCTTATAAGAAGACGGTTTTTTTGTAGGGTTATAATAAATCGTTAAGTTAGTGTATTAAGCGTAAGACTGAAAGTTTCAGGTTGCCAATGAATATGGCGATATGTATCCGGAATTTGTCGTTACGACTTGATAATTTGGCGCAAACTCGAAAAAATTTGGCGTTCGGATAAAATCGGATGGTTCTTCTAATATAGAAGCTTGTTTCGATTAATTATTGTCGTGGAGATTGGGCGACATCTTGGAGATGCGAATTGAATGTCTGTGATCTTTAAATAATAGGAGGTTGTTGAAATCTCCCCTCAACAGAACATGTATACGAACCAAGTTCTTTTTCTAATATGCTCATGGAGATAGTCATAATTATCGCAAGTAGTGAATACAGTTCACATATGAGATATCTAGCCATTATTATAGCCTGCCTCTGTCTCTTTTTACTGCCACTGCAATTAATAAAGAAAAATCCCACTTCACCCGAACTACAAACAATTTCAACCAATGCTTGCCCAATTTTCATTCAAGTAGAAGGAATAACCGAACCCCTTGCGCTAGAAGATTATATTGTAGGTGTAGTCAGTGCTGAAATGCCTTCTTCATTCCATATAGAAGCGTTAAAAGCACAAGCGATTGCAGCGAGAACATTTGCTTTAAAAACGACTAACTATGGGGAAACCCCTATTAAACCAACTGTGTCTCATCAAGCGTTTATTCCAAAAGAAAAACAAGTGAATAACGAAAGGGTAATACAAGCTGTAAAAGAAACGGAATCACAAATTTTAAGCTATCAAAACCAGCTGATTACGGCTATGTTTTTTTCAACCAGTAATGGCGCAACAGAAAGTGCAGAAAATTATAGTGGGTTTGAAATCCCTTATCTAACTTCTACTGAAAGCATAGGGGATTCGATTTCTCCAAAATTTCAACAACAGCAAACATATACGCTGAGCGAATGGAACAAAGCTTTTGGTTTTGTATGGTCTGCAGAACAGCTTCAATCGATTGTCTTAGAAGAGAACGAATCAAAGCGAATTCAAACAATGAAAACCAACCAACATAAATGGACAGGTCGTGAAGTACGTGAAATTTTAAAATTACCATCCACTGATTTTGATATTTCAATAGATGAAGAGTTAATTACCGTAACAACAAAAGGATATGGTCATGGAGTTGGGATGAGTCAATATGGTGCAAACGCTATGGCTAATGAAGGAAAAAAGGCTGAGGACATACTCTTTCACTACTATCAAGATACAGAAATAAAAAATTTCCAAACTTTGCATTCAGCATGTTTAAAATAAGTTACCTCTGACAACACTAGCAATTAGAGGTGATGAACATGCGAGAGGAAAAATCTAATAATCCTTCTCTACCGAAAAAGAATAAAAAACAAGGTTGGCTTTGGCCGGCAATATACGTAGGGTTCTCATTGTTATTCGTTGGGATGATTTGGGGCTATAATGCGTATGTGAACACTGATGATGAAGTGGCTGGAGATTGGCCAAGAACTGAGGGTGTCGACGGATCAGATGAAACGGATCTAGCGGTAAATGCTCAAAATGAAACAGTTAAGTTTCCATTTGATGAAGATTTATTAGATCAAATGACCGTAATACAAGATTTCTATGATGTGACAGCGGACGAAGAAACACGTGAAAACTCATTACTCGTGTTTAATCAAACGTATGCTACAAACAGTGGACTATCCATTTCAATGGATGGACAACCTTTTGAGGTTTTAGCGGCACTGTCTGGAACGGTTGAAGAGGTGAATCTTGATCCGTTTACAGGTGATGAAGTTGTTCTTAAGCATGAAAATGGGTTAATAACTAAATATCGTTCATTAAGTGGGATCCTTGTGAAAAAAGGCGATGTAGTAAAACAAGGCCAAGTAATGGCAACGACAATTGAAAATGATTGGAACCCAACTGCAGGAATCCATTTACAATTTGAAGTTCTTGAAAATGGGGAAGCTGTAAATCCTAGAGACTATTTAGCGTTCTAATCACGGAGAAATAGGCATATGGTGTAGAAATAGTTCGTACAGGAAAGAAAGGATGCGGTCGTGCACGAACAAATTCGAAACCGCTGCCTGCGACTCGGTGAAATGGTGTTAGAAACAGGATTAACTGTTCGGGCAGTTGCAAAAAGTACCGGCTATTCCAAAAGTACGGTGCACAAAGATTTAACCGAACGACTTCGACTGGTCAATGAAAGTCTAGCAAATGAAGTAAGTGAAATTCTCGCCTACCATAAGTCAATCCGACATATTAGAGGTGGAGAAGCAACAAAACAAATGTGGAAGCAAAAAGAAGAAACCGCAACAGAAATGCCATGACGGAATATACGTCATGGCATTTTTATGTGGAAAGTATGAATGTATGATTCGTATAGATTTGTTGGAATCATTAAGATTCTATATATCTATTCAAATATGAGGAAATGATTTAAGGAGTAGAAACCTTATGCTACCGGTTTTGCAGTTCATTTAGGGTGTAAGAAATCTAATAATACTGGGAAAAAGGATGTATTTAATTGAGTATTATGATAAAATAATCAGTTAGTAGCGTAAAAAAGAGATTATACATATAAAGGGAAATTGGGAAGGAGAAACATGGTTCATGTTTGCTAAAGATATTGGGATTGACCTAGGAACGGCAAATGTACTTATCTATGTAAAAGGAAAAGGGATTGTCTTAAACGAACCCTCTGTAGTAGCGATTGATAAGAAAACGAAACGTGTATTAGCAGTAGGAAATGAAGCGAAACAAATGGTCGGTCGTACACCGGGGAATATTGTTGCAATTCGTCCATTAAAAGACGGAGTGATTGCTGATTTTGATATTACAGAAGCAATGCTTAAATATTTTATTAATAAATTAAATGTTCGAGGTTTCCTTTCAAAGCCACGTATTTTGATTTGTTGTCCAACGAACATTACAAGTGTAGAACAAAAAGCCATTCGTGAAGCCGCTGAAAAATCAGGTGGTAAAAAAGTGTACTTAGAAGAAGAGCCAAAGGTAGCAGCGATTGGTGCTGGGATGGATATTTTCCAACCTACCGGTAATATGGTTGTTGATATTGGCGGGGGAACAACGGATATCGCTGTTCTTTCAATGGGTGACATCGTAACATCTGAATCGATTAAAGTTGCCGGTGATGTTTTTGATAATGATATTTTACAATATATTAAAAAAGAATATAAACTCTTGATTGGTGAACGTACCTCTGAAGATATTAAGATAAAAGTTGGAACTGTGTTTGCAGGAAGTCGTCATGAAGAATTAGAAATTCGTGGACGTGATATGATTACGGGTCTTCCACGTACCATTACCATTCATTCAGAAGAAATTGAAAAGGCATTGAAAGAATCCATTTCAATGATTGTTCAAGCGGCAAAAAATGTTTTAGAAAAAACGCCTCCTGAATTATCAGCAGACATCATCGACCGCGGTGTTATTTTGACTGGCGGTGGAGCATTAATGCACGGAATTGATTTGCTTCTTGCTGAAGAACTGAAAGTGCCAATCTTCCTATCAGAACATCCTATGGACTGTGTGGCGATTGGAACCGGGATTATGTTAGACAATATCGGAAAAGCTTCAAGTCGACTATGACCAACTGCCCTTGTTTGACATAAGAATTTATTAGTATAATTAACATAACTAACTCGAAAGTGGTGACGATTTTGTTCCGAGGATTTTATACTGTGGCGTCTGGCATGATTGCTCAACAACGCCGAACTGAATTATTAACAAATAATATGGCAAATGCCAATACGCCTGGTTATAAAGCGGACCAATCTGTCATCCGTTCGTTTCCGGATATGTTAATGTCTCGATTAGGAAATACGCAAATTCCAACCGACGATCCACTTCAATTAAAAACGATGAATCGTGTGGGAGCCATTAACGCAGGAGTTTACATGCAAGAAACTCTTCCTTTATTTACCCAAGGTCAGATAAATGAAACTGAGTTAACAACAGATGTTGCACTAATCGATGGAAATGTGCCAACGAATCCCGCTACAGGGAAACCCGGAGCATTTTTATTTCGCTTAGAAAACCAAGGACAAGGTGAATCGTATACTCGAAATGGGAATTTCACATTAGATGGTCAAGGATTTTTAGTGAATCCTCAAGGACTGTATGTTCTTTCCGATGAAGGTACACGTATTCAACTTCAAAATGATGATTTTTCGGTTGAAGCGGATGGACGTATTTTAGTAGATGACGCAGAAGTTAATAGAATTGGCATTTCATTTGCAGAAAATCCTCAGGCCTTACTTAAAGAGGATAATGGATTATTTAGAACAGCAGATGAAACTAATTTACCTTCTGCTTATACAACACCAGAAGCAACCTTCTCTATGCAACAAGGATTTTTGGAAGGATCCAATGTGGATTCTGCACGCACAATGACGGATATGCTAACTGCTTATCGTGCATTTGAAGCAAACCAAAAAGTTCTTCAAGCGTATGATCGCAGTATGGAAAAAGCAGTGAACGAAATTGGACGCGTTTAAAACCTATAGAAAAGGAGGCAACTACTGATGCTTCGAACGATGATTACTTCTACTAATACAATGTCTCAATTGCAACAGCAGTTAGATACAATCGGGAATAACTTATCCAACTCAGCAACTACTGGTTACAAAGCGCGCGATGTGAAATTCCATGAATTATTGTATCAGCAATTCAATAATGACAAATTGGATCGTGCTCCTCGTCAATCACCTACAGGTATTCGATATGGCGTAGGTGCAGTACTTGGACAAGCTGAAATGAATTGGAAGCAAGGTACACTTCAACCAACAGGCCGTGAATTAGACTTTGCTTTTTCAGAACCAAAACAATATTTTAATATTTTAATGCCAGACGAAGCGAATGGTACAAAAACAGTCTATACAAGACAAGGTGCTTTCTATATGTCACCTATGGAAAACGGCCAACTCATGCTTGTTAATGGTGAAGGTTATCCAGTTGCTGACTCAGAAGGTGCACCGATTGTATTAGAAGAAAATGCATCAAAATTCACAATTTCTGATGGTGGTAATCTAACAGTCAGTTATCCAAACGGCACAACTACGCAAACACAGTTGGCTGTATCCGTCTTACAAAAACCTCAATTCATGGAAAACTTATCGGCTGCTTATCTTGGCTTACCTACAAATTTAGATGAGTTGGGTGTTACAGAGCAAGATATCTTAACAAATTTACAAGGGGCAGATCGTGCTGAAATAGCGATGCAAAATAGAACGCTTGAAGCATCGAATGTCAACATGTCCAAAGAGTTTACAGAATTAATAAGTACGCAACGCTCTTACCAATTTAATGCTCGTGCAGTGACCATGGCAGATCAAATGCTTGGACTCATAAACGGGATTCGATAAGGAGAACTAACGAATGACGGATGAAGTAAAGGACGAACAAAAGGTTCAGCATACATCAAACGCGTCTAAGCGAAAACAGCATCAAGCTGCTAAAGCGGAGTCGGGCGAGATCAACAAAACATGGTGGGTTCAAATTCGTCTCTTTCCGATTTGGCTACGCATTCTTCTCGTATTGGCTCTGCTTTCTGGTGCTATTGCGGCCGGCTTGATGATTGGCTACGGCTATATTGGTGACGGTGAACCAAAGAACGCCCTTAAATGGGAAACATGGCAACACATTCTAGATATCATGAAAGGCAAGTGAAAATAGCTTGCACATGCTGGATGAAATAAAAATCGTGGGGGAATAACAATGTTATCAGCTGAACAAATCCAAGCGATTTTACCACATCGCTATCCCTTTTTACTTGTTGATCGCATCATCGAAATCGAGGATGGGAAACGTGCTGTTGGAATAAAGAATGTATCGATTAATGAAAATTACTTTAATGGTCATTTTCCGGGATACCCAGTAATGCCTGGTGTATTAATCGTTGAAGCTCTTGCCCAAGTAGGTGGAGTTGCTTTATTAAATAAAGAAGAAAACAAAGGCAGATTAGCATTTTTAACAGGAATTGATAATTGCCGCTTTAAACGCCAAGTTGTTCCAGGTGACCAACTTCGTTTAGAAGTTGAATTTGTAAAGCTTCGTGGAGCAATGGGTAAAGGACATGCCATCGCAACTGTAGATGGAGAAATCGCTTGCGAAACTGATATTTTATTCGCACTTGGACCTGTTGTCCAAGCAGAAAAATAAAAATACATATAATTATGAGTTGTTTAATGCTGGCTGTCTGCGGGAATACTAACAACAGACGGTGTAGCCTTTCATCGTAGGAGGTTAACGCTTCATGTATAAAGAATTATCAGCTGGAGTAAAGAGTAGTATCACTCGTTCCATCACATCGGTTTTTGAAAATTATATGGCATCCATCGCATGGGATGAAAATCGATTCCAAATGGAAGATTTCATTCATGCATGGCGTACGTATATTAATGAGTCTGCAACATGGACAGATAAAGTATCAGATGAAGTCAAACAAAGTCCTGCATTTCACGAGGAAGTTGCTAAGAAAATGAATCAAGTCATCGACAAAATTTTGAATGAGCCACCGTCTGAACAACAAATTGCAAACATCGAAATGATGCAAGAAGAAATGAACACTCACTATGATTATGCGTGTAAAGCAGAAGCGGCATACGTCGAATCACTTTTAAAACAAAAACAAAACGCATAATCGGATAGTTCCTTCCTTTCCCGGGCAACCTACCATGAATCACACACTGTGTGGTGAATGAACCGGAGAAAGGAGGGAATTTTTTTATGTGGAAAAAAGCATCAATCCTTTTCGGAATGAGTGCACTCATGCTTGTAGGTTGTAATAACGACTTACCCGAAACAAATGAAACCCCAATGGAAGACATGACAGAAGAGCGAGAAATGGTCCCTGAAGATAATAATGGAACCGACGTAAATCCAGAAAATAACGATACAAATCAGAATGAAGACAAAGACATGATGCAAGATCAAAACACAGAAGAAGAGGAAATTCTTGAAGATGACTTAGATGCGCGTGATGCAGACGATAAAGATCAGTAATGGATAGTAATTGAGCGATGCCACTGAATTAATTTCAGTGGCATTTTTTGATTAATCGGAGGTTAAATCGTGTTTCTGTTGGTGAGCATTTGCTCAGTTAGAATTATAGCGATCTTGGTTAGAAAATTTGGGGTCTCAGTTAGAATAATGATCATCTCAGTTAGAAAAATAGCAATCTCAGTTGTAATTGTCATTGTTAAGTAAGATTATTGCATTTAGCAAAGGACGCTATGCACAGCGTGCATTCCTATTTAAGCAGTCATGATATCAGTTGACGAGCAAATGAGCTGTATGGACCTGCTAGCTAGCGCTGCTCAAGAGTTTTACGTGGTGAGTGAGTGGCTCAGTTAGAACTTTTGGGTTTTTGGTTAGAAAACTGGATATTTCATTTAGAAATATAGCCATCTCAGTTGTAATTGTTCAGAATAAATCCGAGTACATAGCTTTTACCAACAAAAAACGACTGCCAGGCATAGCTGGCAGTCCATATCAAGATTTTGAATGGCCCCGCTCGCTAAAGCTTTTCGCGGGTTTTTCTGTTGGTGAGCAGTCGCTCAGTTAGAATTTCAGCGATTTTGGTTAGAAGTTTGGGGTTCACAGTTAGAATAACGACCATCTCAGTTAACGACCATCTCAGTGAGAAAAACAGCCATCTCAGTTGTAATTTCCACGTATTAGAATCAAAAAAGGGCATAAGACCATGTAGAGTGTTATGCCTTTTGCTGGTTAGCTAAATCTTTTTTTAGTTGTGGTCGAGAGCGCATATCTGCTTCGAAGCGGGACACAAGTTCATCTCCGGATAATCCGTCTGAAATGAGTTCACTTAGTAATTGTTCTGCATATTTGCGTCTTACTACTTTTAATGTGCCTTTTAATAATACGGAAACATAGTCACCGATTTTTTTAATCGAATAAACTACGACTTCGAAGGTAGCAGGTTCATTTTCTGGATATGAAATAACGACTTTTACATCAATTACTTCTTTTGACTCTTCAAATTGTTCAAAAAAAGTACTGTCGTTCTTATCAATATACATCTCTAAAATCCACGCTCGATGGCTGTTTTCTTGGTTAATAATAATGCCATCCACTAGTGGAATCGGAAGAATTTCATCGTTATGAACCACTGTCATAGACAACATTTTAAACGTTTTCACCAAATATCACAGCCTTTCATGAAGTGTTAAGTATGTTTATTATATCACAAGATTAAAAAACTTGAGGAATTGGGTAACTTCGTCATTTCAAAAAAGCACTAAACCTTACTGTCACATGCGAATATCCAATAAAACCTTTTTTTAGCATAGTTGAAAATGGAATTATTAGAGGCGTAAAACTAGGCAAAACAAATTTTTGCCTAGTTGCACACAATTTAAGGTTGTCGATAAGATACGAAATATAGCGAAGGAGGGAGGTGAATAAGTGAATCAAATAGGGATGATTGGCAGAATTACGAAGGATCCGGTTTTAAGACAGTTGTTAGAAGGACGTGTTCAAGCAAGTTTTGTTTTAGCTGTTACGAGGACTTTTAAGAACCAGAAAGGTGAAGATGCCGATTTTGTTTTGTGTACAGTTTGGGGTAAACTGGCTGAAAACACCGTTAAGTATTGTGGGAAAGGATCTTTGATTGGAGTCAGTGGGCGAATACAATCAAGATCTTATCAAAAAGAAGACGGGAGTCGAGTATTTGTTACGGAAGTTGTTGGTGAAGAAGTTCAGTTCCTAGCCACAAAACCAAAAGTAGAAAACAAACACGATGCGACATCAGTACCAGAGATAGAACTTCCAAATGATTTTGTTTTCACAGAAGAAGAACAACGTGAGTTACCAATAACTTAATGCATGAAAACCGCGGTAGACCGCACCGCTGGTTATTTTGAAAATCAATTGCACGATACTTCTATACAAGAAGAAAGGAATTCATCCAATATGAAAGGTTCTCCTGAACATCTCATTCGAATGGAATTACATATGACACAAATGATTCGTATCATAGCGAATTTGAATGAGCGCATTCAAGTTCTTGAAAGACAACTTCAAGAACCCTTAATAACGATTCCGAGAGAAAGATAGTACCAAAATCGAGAGAAAACCGGCCGATAGAAGCACGGCCGGTTTCAATTTTAAACTATCCAAATGTTAATAAATCACGTAAATCGTTGTCATCAAGTTCTGTAATCCATTGACTTGATTGAATTAGATCTTCAGACAATGCTTGTTTATCACTTAATAATTTATCGATTTTTTCTTCAATTGTTCCTATCGTTACGAACTTATGAACATGGACAAATTTAGTTTGTCCAATACGATAAGCGCGATCAGTTGCTTGATTTTCAACAGCTGGATTCCACCATCGATCGGCGTGTAGGACATGATTTGCAGCAGTTAAATTTAAACCAGTACCTCCTGCTTTTAATGACAGTAGGAAGACGGGGAATTCTTTTTCTTGGAATGCTTCAACTAAGTTATCACGTTGTTGCTTTGGCATACTTCCACTTAAGAATGGAGTTTCAATGTCATACAGCTCAGATAGACAATGTTGGAGTAAATGACCCATTCCAATATATTGTGTAAAAATTAGGCATTGCTCACCGCGTGCTGCGATTTCAGCCGCAAGCGTAACAATTCTAGCTAATTTTTCAGATCGCTCCATCATATCCTCGGCTGGCCCAAATCCCTCTTTCAAATACAAAGCTGGGTGATTGCACAATTGCTTCAGCTTGCTTAACATCTTTAAAATAAGTCCTTTTTTCTCGAATCCTGTCAGAGTTTCGAGTTTAAACAACGTTTCCTGTATTAAGCTTTCATATAAAGCAGCTTGTTCTGTCGTTAATGGACAATACTCTCTTTGCTCTTGTTTGTTTGGTAAATTTAATAACAAATCTGGATCTTGTTTCGTTCGACGCATTAAAAATGGTCGAATTTTCGCACGTAACTTTCGTTTATGCTCTTCTGATTCATCTCGTTCAATTGGGGCAATAAACCCTTCTTGGAACTTACGGAAATTCCCTAAATAACCTTTATAAATGAAGTCGAAAATAGCCCAAAGCTCTGACAATCGATTTTCAACTGGTGTCCCCGTAAGTGCTAAGTGATGAGCACCTTTTAATTTGCGAATCGCCCGAGATTGCTTCGTGTGCATATTTTTGATGTTTTGTGCTTCATCTAATGTCACGCTTGCCCAAGTTACTTCGCTTAATGATTCAGCATCTTGTGAAGCAGTTCCGTAAGTGGTTAAAACGACATCTGGCTTAATTTGTGCTAGCTCCGATGCAAAGGATTCATCCTTTGAACGAAGTTGACCATAATGCACATGCACACGTAAATCAGGTGCAAACCGTGCCAATTCTTTTTGCCAATTTCCAAGAACAGAAGTTGGACAAATAATAAAAGAAGGTTCCTGGACGGATTGTGTGCGGTGTATATGCAACAAATAAGCGATGAGCTGTACAGTTTTACCTAATCCCATATCATCCGCTAAACACACACCAAATCCTTGTTCACGCATAAAGACAAGCCAGTCAAATCCTTGTTGCTGATAAGGTCGTAAATCAGTTAATAAAAGAGGAGAGACCGTTGTAGTTGGCAGTCCTTTTTTATCCTGTAATTGCTCTAAGTATCTTTGAAGAGATTGAGTTAATTCAAATTGAAATAACGGGTCTTCATCTTCTTCTAAATCATCCGGATTTAACGTTAGTTCCTCAGGTAATTCTCGGAACAGTAATTCCTTAACAGTCCAGTTTTCAGAGTCCGTTTGATCCATTAAGGCTCTAATTTCATGCATCCATGTTGAATCAATTCTGAACCATTCATTTCCTGCGCGAATAAATTCGCGATTTTCATCAACCATCTGTTTAAACTGATCTTCTGATATCTTTTGGCCATTTAAAGAGAAATGCCAGTCAAATGTCAGGATTTCATTTAAACCTGCAGTGGTTTTAAATGAAGTTGTATTAGCATTTGACTTAACTCGAAGTTTTGACTCTTTAACAGCTTTCAACCATGAAGGTAAAATCACGTCAAAACCTAATGCTTGTAATCGAGCAGCATCATCCCTTAAAAATGCACGAACATCTAAGTCTGATAAAGTTTTCGAAAGAAACTTGTTTGGATCAGCTTCTATATTTAACAAATCAATCATTTGTTCCTGAGTTGTTTGAATGAAAGTTCCAAACTCTCTCCATTTATCAGGTAAGGCGTCTGCTATATCTGCCTGTTTTTTTCTAAATGGCGGAGTCCAATGAACAGAGCTTTTCTTACCACGGACAACAGTCTCTAACTGCCAGTCTTCTGAAAGTGATTCAGGTTCACTCAATCGAATAGCTACTACAACATCTGATTGTTGGTTTTTCGATTTAATTGGCCAGCCACCTTGTTTAAAGAAGGGCAACAGGCTTGGAATATCCGTCATTGTTAATCCAGCACCATAAAGCTTTTGTTGAATAGCACGTGATAACACAAATTGACCTGATTCTGATAACTCAGGGTAATCAATGACTAATCGATTCTCATCCAAAGTAATTGAATCCCACAAGTTTTCGTCATTCCATGCACTAGCTGTATTCTCAAGTGAAGCTAATAGTTCTTGATCAGTCGGTGAATGACCATTAACTTGGACAAATGGGTGCTTTGTATCACTTGAAAACATTTCAATCATATCGAGAGCAGTAAAATGAGCTGCTTCATCATGATGTAATCCATAAAAGGAAGCTTCATGTCGAAATGTTAAAAATGGAACCCATTGCTCCACAAATAAGCGCATCCCCTCATCGTTGTATGCATGGAGAGTAAAAGTGCCTTCGTCACTCGTTTCAATCGAGATATGCAGTTGTTTTAAGAATGGTGATACACGAGAAGGATTGTTTGTCATAATGATAAGTTTCCTTTCTGTATCTCTTCTTGTAGTGCGCGTAAACGCTTATATTTTGATTGAATTTCCTGTACATAGGAATTCCAATAATCTACTTTTCCACTTTTCTTCGCAGCCGCTTTCATCTTCTTCCATATGCGCACTGCTTGTTTATAGCTATGACGATTTCTTTCACGCACTTCTTTAATGGCTAATACATGGTAAAGAGGTAATGTACTTTCAGGCGATTCTTGAATGACCGTTTTCATTCCACACGATTCTGCATAATCCAGCGTCGAGGAGAATCGATGGTGTAAAGCAACCCAATCATCAAAACGTTGTTGATCAATTAAGAAATCAGAATATGCACGCAACCCAAAGGAACCGAATTGCCAAAACAATTCTTCTCGCTGATCGTCAGGCATTTCAATTTGCTTATATAAACCATATAACTGAGAAATGATCTGTGATCGATTCCAAGGTGAAAAACTCGAATTAACAAATTCGTGTATAAAAGGACGAATTGCTGTTAACAAAATTTGCAATGAATCTTGATCGTTCAAAGACTCTGCAAGTTTTGCTACATAGATCCATTCGACTAACTGTGAAGAGTTAATGTCTTCTACAAGAGTCTCGAGTGAATCCTTTTTTTGTAGAAGAACATAGAAGAGAGCTAAATAGAGAGAAGAATCACTTCGATTCGTTTCGAAAAAGGCCATTTCTTTTTCACGCATTTTCTTCTCAGTAAATAGATGTTCCCAAAATAAGCGCACTAACTGAAATCTTAAAGCGAAAAGTCCATTCGTATTTTGTGCTATTTCTCGAATTTGCTTTGCTAGCGAGTCGTAAAAAGGATCAGCTGCAAATAATCGCGGTTTATTGGCAAGAGATTGCATTTCATGTTGAATGTTTTCGATCTCTGATTGGATGGTAGTTCTTAAATGGAACAATTCATTTTCTTCGATTTGGGTAAGGAGAATTCGTAAAAGTACTGTACTAGTGAAGAGGCGGTATAAGGGCTGCCATTCCCGTTCAAAAGGTGTGAATTTTTTAATTCGCTGTTGAATGTTTTGAATGGAATAGTCTATACGATATCGTTCTTTCCAATTAGCATCTGCAGAGACTGCGTGAAAAGTAGCTTCAACAACCGTCTTCCAGCTTTCAGGTGTCCGTTCATTAGCTAATAAGGATAATTGTTCGGTTTTCTTAAGACGCCATTGCTGTAGCCAATCGGATAAAGATGACTTTTGTTGGTACAAACTAAATATAACTGCTAAGCGATGTCTGCAAAACTCATCAGCAGGACAAGAACAAAATGATGCTTCTTCGGTAATTAAGAGACGAACCTGTACAGGAACGACATCTTGGACAACTCCGTCAATTCGATGATTATAAGGGTCGTAATTGGTAACTTTAATAGCCCCATTGCGAACAATAAAGGCGGCACGTCGGACAAGCTCCTCATCTTCCGAATGAGAAGGATGCAATGTATCATATATTGTCGCCATCCATCGCTCTAATTGCGATTGATAACGCACAGTTAAATTAAATAAGGATTGCGTCAAAGATAACATCTCCAAAAAAAAACTTTCCTTTCATTATACGGGTAAAATGGTGCATCCGTAAATGAATGAGGAAAGAATTAGCGTTGAAATGCAATAAATGATTTCAACATTTGAATAAAAGGCTCTTGTTTATCGGCCGGTAGTTCATTAAATACATGGAAATATTGAAAGTAAATTGGATTAGCTTTATACAATTCCAAAATATGATCAGTAGAAAATTCATCGTAATCATCTGATTTTTCCTTAGCAATAGGAAGGTTTCTGATCGTCAATTCTTCAGGATGGAGAAGTGCATTGACAAAAACATCTTTTGGAATCCCGTAAATCTTACACATTTGCACGAACATTTTAATTGAAATTTGTGCATTGTTATTCTCGTATTTTGATAATGCAGAAGGCGTAATACTTAACTCCTTAGCTGCCTCAATCTGACTCATTCCAGACATGTCTCTGTACTGAGCAATTAGTTGATAAATTTCCATTTCATCTCCACCTTTTAACACAAACCATACAAAAAACAATGGCTTAAAAAAGCGAAAATGAAGAAATGGAAATTCCGATTTCTACAATGGAAATTCTATTTCGGAAATAAAGGAATTTTGATATGATTGAATATAACAAATATTCTAATATTTGTTATTAATTGATTTATAACTTATGCCTCGGAAAGGTTGATTGTATGCCCACGCTATGAAGTGCAATTACCGGGATTAGAAAAGAGTTCAAAAAGAAATCAATTTGGTCGACAGGAGTTCCTCGTTTATGTGACTCCAAAAGGGAAAAGGAAGTCGACAATTGTTCAGTGTAAGGGGAATGGAAAAGCAATCATACATATGATGAACTTCGATTGTTGTACCATAATGAATTTAGAAATTGATTTCACAAATAGTATTTGTTCTTTTGAAAGTAATTCAAAATTAGATGATCAAATTCCTGCATTATTAAAAAATATTTTAACCGGATTTTTAATTCAATATCATACCCAGTCAATTGCATTTTTCACATGTGGAAGACCGGAAAAATAATTCATCCACACTTCGGTCTATTGAAGGTAGATCTGACTGTAACCAAGCGCTTAATAAGTAGCTTGGTTACAGTTTTTTTATTATTGATATTGAAAAAGGTCATGTTGACCTCTAGAACCTACTTAATAAATCAAGTTGAGAGAAATGATTGTTTTTCTTAACTTGTTTTTATTTTGTAGTTTTTCTTCGGAAAACACCTTAAAGCGACATCCATTAAAATGGTCCGTATTCATAACTTGTCATATGATTCATAGATTATAAGGGGGTGAGGTATAAAGAAATTGATAGTCTCAAATTATTTCATTTCAAACTGTATTTTTCTAGATTTATCCTGCACGTTTTAGGGTATAGTGTGATAAACTAATAGTAATCAGAATATTCTGCTAAAAAAGGAGGGGGAACAAATGTTACATGTTCAATTAATGAAACCGTTTTATACAAAGCAGGAAGGTCAGACAATGAAACTGGTATTTGCCTATCAGTACTTCTCAATTCGAAAAGATGAAGAGTTATTTCACTTCATTCCTGTAGAAGGAAAAGAAATCATTGTAAATCTTAATACGTATCAAGTGGAAAATTTGTCAGAAGTGTTTGTGTTCCAAAAAGGAAATCGCTTTATCCGCTTACCACTCTATCAATTATTGCTTGTGTCAGATATCCATATTCATTTGCAAACAATATTGCAACATGGAAAAATGGAGGATTCAGAAATTATGTCCGACGTGTTAGAAGAAGCGGGAGAAGCTATTCTTTCTTTAGAAGAGGGATACCGTGATCGAATGATTGATTACGCTCTAGCAAATAGAGATGAAGGCTTGTTTCAAAAACTAATTCAATAACCGTGGAGGCCATGACATTGAAATTTCATACTGAGTAGAAACACCTATCGATTGTTAAAAAACGATAGGTGTTTTTGTGTTGTCATTTGTAGATTTTTTACAACAAACGTGATATTTGGCATGCATTCAAAATAAGGTAATGAGTGCCTTATAAAAAGTTCTCAGAAAATTTACACTAGTAGATGGAGTTTATTTTAATAGGGAATATTTCATTCTAGTTAATCATAACAATAAGTTTACACAACATTTATATTCCCATAGTAAACGTCTGATAGAATCAGATCGTGTAAAAACTAATCGTCGAGGAGTGGAAGTAGATGAAAAAAAGCAATTGGACAAGCGTTTTTAGTAAAATCGTTTTCTCATTTTTACTTGTCATGTCAACAATCGCACCATTTATTACTACATCAAATGTACAAGCAGCTGAGCCGATAACGGTGGCAGAGGCTATAGCCAATAATTCGGGAGCGGCTACGGTTAAAGGTTTTATTGTAGGAACGGCAAATAGCGGGACAAGCTATGACCAAGAAGCGCCGTTTACAGCCGCTACTAATGTGGGATTAGCAGACGATCCAAATGAAACGGATGCGTCTAAGATTCTTCCCGTTCAATTACCTGCCGGGTCAGTTCGTGCAGGAATCAATTTAGTAGATAACCCTCAAAACTTTAAAGCTGAAGTAACGATTTCAGGAACGCTAAGTGCATACTTTTCGGTTCCTGGCTTAAGAAGTGCTAATGCATTCACAATTATTTCGGAAGGTGAGACACCACAACCTCCACCTGAAGCTGAGGTGTTAGAAAACATCGCTGCTGCTCGTGCAGTAACAGACACTGACAAACTTATCAGTGTAACTGGAACAGTAACAACAGGAATTGGATTCTGGGGTGGTAAAGCATTCTACATCCAAGATGATTCTGCTGGTATTTATGTTTTTACATCAGCAGCAGACGTCAATCCAGGGGACATTGTTGAACTTGAAGGTAAAGTAAGTCCTTACAGTGGCGAACTTCAAATTCAACCATCGAAAATCACAAAAATTTCATCAGCGAACACTTTACCAACTGCACAAGAAATAACGCCAGCTGGTGTCAATGAAGAAACGCAAGGTGAACGTATTCAATTGAACAATGTCGTCATTACTAACTTAGAAAAAGTAAATGATTACGGAACGTTCGAATTTACTGCAACTCATGAAAATGGTGAATCGGTTGTTATTCGTAACGATAATCGTAATGGTTTAGACTATGCTACATTTGCTCAACGTTATAAAGAAGGCGAACTTGTTAATATCTCAGGTATAGCCTCTATATACAATACAACCTATCAAGTAAAAACATTAGGTCTTGAGAGCTTTGACTTGGTGAATAAACCCGCTGTTTACACGGATATTTATCCAGGGACGGTTTCTGAAGGAACTGAAATTGCTTTAATTACTCCGATTGAAGGAGCGAAAATTCACTACACCGTTGATGGATCAACACCAACAACAGCAAGTCCTGAATACACAGGCAAAATTGTATTAACAAAAGACACAACAATTAAAGCCATTGCTGTAAGTGATACAACATCTGAAGTGTTTTCATTCACATACAATGTGTTGAAAGTAAATGATCTTCAAATCCGTGATATTCAAGGCGACGGTCATTACTCGGATTACACGGGTGCGACTGTAAATGAAATCACAGGTGTGGTTACTCATTTATATAACTCAGCAAACTTTGTCATTCAAGACATCACACCAGATGACGACAACACAACATCTGAAGCGATTATGGTCAATAAAGCATCGAATGGCTTGGAAGTCGGCGATGTGGTAACTGTCGCTGGTACTGTTGAAGAATGGTATTACGAAGGCTATTCCGATATGAAAGAAATTGATTTGCCAATTACACGAATTCGAGCAACAACTACTGTTGCTAATGGAACTCACGAACTACCAGCACCATTAGTAATCAATAAAGACATTTTCCCACCAACGGAAATCATCGACAACGATGGTTTAACGTCATTTGATCCAGAAGAAGATGGAATTGATTTCTATGAATCAGTTGAATTAATGCGTGTAGCAGTTTCAAATGCAAAAGTAGTTGGACCTCAAAAATATGGGGAAGTGATTGTTGTTTCAGGGGATTCAAATACTCAGTTCAACGACTTTGGCGGTATTAATTTAACGGCAAATGATTACAACCCAGAACGAATTGTTGTTGATTTTGACAATGAAAGCTATATTGCAAAAGCAGGAGACTTCTATACGGGAGAAATCGTTGGCGTATTCGGATTTGGTTTTGGTAACTATAAGCTTTGGGCAAAAGAATCAGATCTTCCTGAACTTAACGTTTCTGATCGTCCAGATGTCGTGGCCGATATTGAATTTAAAGAAGATGAATTAACGGTAGCTGCGTATAATGTGGAGAATTTCTCAGCTGATTCTAATCACACTTCTGATGAGAAAGCTGAAAAAATCGCAAAATCATTCGTCGAAAACATGAAATCACCAGACATTATCACGTTAGTAGAAGTTCAAGATAATGATGGACCAACTGCTTCAAACAACTCGGATGCTTCTGCAAGCTATGAACGTCTAATCGCTGCGATTATTGCAGCCGGTGGACCAGCTTATGAATGGACCGACATTGCACCAGAATATAACCAAGATGGCGGACAGCCTGGCGGTAACATTCGTGTAGGCTATTTATACAATCCAGAACGTGTATCACTATCTGAAGGAACAAAAGGTGGGTCAACTGAAGCGGTTGCTTGGGAAAATGGGGAGTTAACGTTAAACCCTGGCCGTATTCTTGATTTACCTCAACAAAATACACGTAAGCCATTAGCTGCACAATTTGAATTCCAAGGTGAAAAAGTAGTAGTTATTGGAGCTCACTTAAATTCTAAAGGTGGGGACCAGCCTTTATTCGGTAAAAACCAACCACCTTACCTTGGTTCAGAAGCTGAACGTATTGAACTTGCAACGATGATTAATGACTTTATTAAAAAAGGGCAAGCACAAGATCCAGATTTAAAAGTGATTGTTGCTGGGGATATGAATGATTTCGAATTCACACCAGCTCTTGCAGCACTTAAAGGTGGCATATTAACAAACATGGTAGAGAAAGTACCAGCAGGAGAGCGTTTCTCTTACTATTACCAAGGGAACTCACAAGTTCTTGACCATGTGTTAGTGACGAATAACTTAGCTGATCAAACAGTGATTGATATGATTCACATCAATGCACTTTATATGGAAGAGCATGGTCGTGCGTCTGACCATGACCCAATTTTGATTCGTACTTCATTGAAAAAACCAGCAGATGGTGTGGTTGATGAAGGAGAATGGGAAGAGGAAATCACAAATGGAGAAGTTCGCATCTCGATTCCTGAAAACGAGTTATTTGAAGAAACGTCAATTGCTGTATCTGAAGACAAATTAACTTCATTAATGGAATCTGGCAAAGATGTTGTCCTTGACTATGGACAATTAGAAGTGAACCTAGATCCAAATCACGTAGCAAAATTAGTACATGAAGCGGAGGGTGCCGTTACATTTACGTACGATCAAACGGCCGACGTTGACTATGTAGAAAGTAGTAAAGGCAAGCATTCTGAAACCGTATTGGTGGATCCATTTGCATTTGAAATGACAGATGCGAGTGGTGATGAAATTGAGTTAACTGGACATTTATCGTTCGTATGGGATTTCAGTGCACCAATCGATCACCGACATATGAAAACGTTTGAGCTTGATGAAAAAGGGAAGTGGAAAAACGCTCCTGTTACATCAAAAGGTTCGAAGTGGACATTTAAAGTGAAAAATACGGATGCTATTACAATCGTAAAAACAAAATAAGCATGAAAATAAGCCCTTCTCCGGTTCAATAAACGGGGAAGGGCTTTCATGTTGGCTTTTCCATTTCTTTATCACTCCTATATAGAAGAAATTATATATAACAATAGCACGGAAACACTTGAACCTACAATGCCAAAGACAATATCTTCTTTATTAACTGATAAGAACTTTTCAATGTTCATGATGTCACTTCCTTTCCTTAATTTGTCCGACTGAACGGTCCTTCTATATCTATTTGTACGAATTAAAAGACTTAATGTTACAAGAAGAATGCCCATATTAATGAAAAAATAAACTTATTTTTTTAATATAATTTTAAAATTATTATATCGACTATAGGCAAAATTCAATTTTCCGCCCTATTTGATTGTCAAAATACTAGTTTGGGTCATATGGAGTGGCAAAATACAACTTTAAGGAAATATATTCCATTTACTGATTCTTTCTTTTATAATAAAGAAGAGCTATAAACCTCTTCATTAGGGTAGAGCATTTATAGAGATTGCTAATTCCATACATAGATCTTGCAAATTTCGATAGATCTCATTCCTATTTCCCCATTCGCAAGACATGGCCAATTGAATGGGAGAAAGCCATCTGCCTAGCCTAGGGGGGTTAGGTCTCACTTCTCCTAATAAAGTAAAAAAACGTCAAAATCCCTTAAAATTATGCACCGTATGACATATGTACTGAGTATTTCTCATCAGATTTGCTAAAATACGACCCTTTGTAGGTTACAAGCGTTGTCGTTATTTGGTAAAGTAGAGAAAGATTAAAAGCATATGGTAGGTATGAGAAGGGATTTCGATGACATGATTTTTGATTTTCGATTTTGGAGATATTTTTCTAGACAGCAAGAGTTAATCGATAATCTTGCAAATGCACAAATGAGAGACTTTAAGACACGCGTTTGGATGGTAGGTTTACTGGGTCTTCTATTATTCGCTGTACGTGAATTTTGGGGAATGAATACAGAAAATCTTACATCAACTTTCGTGGTGGCTGGAAGTGACGCATTTACTTTGGCTCGCATTTTATCATTAGTGGGTATATTGATATGGGCTTTCATTTATATGGCATTTCACTTTTTCGGGATTGCATTTTTATTAAACAAACTTACGCACATTGAGTTATCTAAACTCGCTGTTTTGCAATTATATGTACTTAGTATTCTTATAATAGAAAAAGCTTTGATGTTTATCATCTTTGTCCTTTTAGGTTTCACCACGCCAGTGTCCCTATTTTCTTTTGGACCTCTAGCAGGGACCTTTTTAGAACAACCATTCTTCATCTTTTTCTTTAATCAGTTAACTATTTTTTCAGCACTAATTATTGCACTTCAAGTTCGTTTCATTCGAGCATTTTCAGATTACAAATCTTCACACATCTTCTTGCTTGTGCTAGCTATGCATGTTTTGATGGCACTTATTACAGCGGCAGTTGGCTTCATTCCATTTGAGGAATGGTATGTCCGTTTTATTGAAGGGGGTGCTGACGTTGAATAAATGGGTAACGATTGGTCTCTCAATCGCAATTGCAGCATTTTTAGGTGCGAATGCAATTCTATTATTTAGTGAGAAAAGCATCATTCCAAAAACACTATACGTTCATGACTACGAAAAAGTAGCAACAGGCTCATTCGAAGAGCAATTACCGAAGGAATCTTTAGTCGCTCCTGAACAAGTGACGACTGTGTATGTCAAAGATGAAAACACAGTTGATGGCTGGCTTGTTAAAGAAGGCGATGTAGTCCAAACGGGGACTGAACTTGCCCAGTTAAATACGGCTTCTGCAGATGAGCAACGCGCGATTTGGGAAGCAGAACGTGAAGCATTAGAACGTCAACTAACAGATATTAATAGTACGATAAGTTCACTTGAGTCAGATCGCTCGCAAGCGCAATCTGACAATTCCTCAGATGCCAATCAAAACGATAGCATTATTGGAGGTACGGATGAGCAGCCTATCGAAGTGGACATTAATGTGGATGTAGAAGTTGATGTTCAACAAGACGGTGCCTTTGCCCAAGCTATTTCTCAAGCGGAGCAAGAACTAGCTGAAGTAAATCGACAATTGGTTGTGGTGGATGCGCAGCTTTCACAAGAAGGCGCAACAGCCATTATTAGTCCAGTCGAAGGCGTCGTCTCAGAAATTCGAGACGAGAACGGACAATTAGCTGTCGATCTTTATAGTTCACAAAAAGTCATCGTGACGTATGCGACCGACGAAGAATGGCAAGACATTCAAGCAAATGATCGCGTTAGAATTCAAGCGGACGGATTAGAAACATCAGTTGAGGGCGTTGTACTTTCTGTTTCACAAGTACCTTCGACAGATTCAGAATGGTTGAAAGCTTACCAAGCATTAGATCCGAAAGAACAAGCAAATCCATTAGCGTATTATGAAGTACGTGTTCAGCCAAACGAGCCAATTGAAACATTGCCTTTCGGAAACAATACAAACTCACTTATATTGGTGAATGAAGCGAAAGATGCGGTGTCAGTCGATTCAGCTTGGTTATACGATCGATTTGAACAGGATGCTATAGCTCATATTGTCTCTACAAATGGCTTTGCTGTTAAAACACCTGTTAAAATTGCATTTGATTGGAAAACAAGATCGATTTTAAGTGAAGGAATAGCAGCCGGATCGGTTATCGTCTATGAACCATCGATTAGCGACTACCGTTATGCTCCAGCCATTTTCTTCCCTATGCCGATGGATCTCCCTACAATGGATTCCGTTAAAGATGCAGGTTGGAAATTCTATATGAAACACTTAATCTTTTAAATCGGTGCCAGGTACACAAACATTCACGTTTGTTTAAACAAACGCAATTGTTTGAGTACCTGGCACTTTTGCATCTGAAACAGGTGAATCCTTGAATATACCGCAATAATTCGAGAATATATACGTCGAATCCTTGAATGGCATCAATTAATCCTCAAATTACACACTCAAAATATAGAATGTCTTTCCCTCAAGAATCCTCGCATTTGGTATGATAGAAAAAAAGATTTATAAAGGAGCATCTTACGATATGCAAACGTTGAATCAGTACTTTTTAATGAATAACCAAGATGTCATGAATTATGTGAAGAACCATGTGGATTCTTTTAGAGATGTCAATGCAGAGGCGATAAGCTGTGAAGAAATCGGGGATGGCAATTTAAATTATGTGTACCGAGTTGTTAACAAAAACTCGAATGATTCCGTCATCGTCAAACAAGCGGGTACTACTGCACGCATTTCAGACGAGTTTGTTTTGTCTACAAGTCGCAACAAGATTGAAACGGAAGCTTTGCAGTTACAGCATGAGTTAGCGCCAGGGTTAGTGCCAAAGATTCTGATTCTAGACGAAACGATGAGCTGTTGTGTGATGGAGGATTTGTCCCACTTAACGATTATGCGGACGGCACTCAATCACTTTGAAACGTTTCCAAAATTCGCAGAACATATCACAGATTTTTTAGCGAATACGCTTGTTAGAACATCGGACGTAGTGATGAATCATAAAGACAAAAAAGCACTTGTTCAAGCTTATAGCAATCCTGAGCTTTGTGAAATTTCAGAGGACCTTGTCTTTACAGAACCTTTTCATAACCAGTTTAATCGCAATGAAATCACCCCAGGGAATGAAGCGTTTGTTCAAACCCTTTTATATGATCAGGAAGCGTTACATGTACAAGTAGCTAAATTAAAATTCAAATTCATGAATCATGCGCAAGCTTTGATTCATGGCGATTTGCATACGGGATCTGTTTTTATTGACCAAAATGACACAAAAGTCATTGACCCAGAGTTCGCCTTTTTCGGCCCGATGGGATACGATATCGGCAATGTGATGGCGAATCTGATTTTTGCATGGGCTCGTGGTCATGCATACGAAAAACAAGAGTTCACGAATTGGACAGAACATACGCTAGTTGATGTGATTGAAATGTTTTCGAATAAATTCGTTCTAACATGGGATACCTATGCAACGGAGTTAACGGCGAAAAACAAGGATTTTAAACTCGACTATTTGAATGAAGTCCTTCAAGACACTGCTGGTATGGCAGGACTAGAACTCGCACGACGCATTGTCGGATTAGCGAAAGTGAAAGATATTACGAGTATAGAGCCCCTTGAAAAACGCTTACAGGCAGAAAGAATTTGCTTGCGCGTGGCGACTGAATTAATTATGAATCAAGCACAGTTCGATACAGGAGAAGCCTATATTGTAGCACTCCAAAATGCACTGCAGGAGGAAATGAAATGAATGAACCACTAAATCCAATCGAATGGAAATACGATGCACTGGTTTTACTCGATCAAACGAAATTACCGAATGAGATCGTCTATGAGGAGTTTACGACCGTAGAAAGTGTGTGGGATGCCATCGTCACGATGAAAGTGCGAGGAGCACCGGCTATTGGTGTGGCTGCAGCATATGGTGTGTACCTTGGCGTTCGCGATGTCACGAGTAATATAGAAGAAGAAGTTCAAAAACATGTAGATTATTTAGCCACATCACGTCCAACAGCTGTTAACTTGTTTTGGGCACTAGATCGTATGAAAGCGGTCAAGAGCGACAGTCTTAAAGAGGCTTTATTGGAAGAAGCAAAAGCGATCCATAAAGAAGACGAAGCAATCAATCGGGCGATTGGAGAAAACTTATTAACGCTTCTCAATGATGGGATGGGCATTTTAACGCACTGCAATGCAGGTTCGTTAGCAACGTCTAAATACGGAACAGCAACCGCTCCGATGTATTTGGCGAAAGAAAAGGGATGGGACTTCAAAGTATATGCTGATGAAACTCGCCCGCGTTTGCAAGGTTCGACGTTAACCGCTTTAGAGTTAAGCAGAGCAGGCATTGATGTGACGGTCATTACAGATTCGATGGCGGGTATGGTGATGTCGCAAGGCAAAATTCAAGCAGTCATTGTCGGGTGTGACCGAGTGGCAGCAAACGGCGATACGGCAAACAAAATTGGTACCCTCGGAGTGTCAATCTTAGCGAAGCACTATGGCATTCCATTCTATATTGCCGCTCCAACGCCAACGATCGATTTACAAACGCCAACAGGTGCTGAAATTCCGATTGAAGAACGAGATAAATCTGAAGTCATAGAAGGATTCGGTAAGTTAACCGCTCCAGCGCATGTCAATGTGTATAATCCAGCATTTGACGTAACACCCGCTGAACATATCACAGCAATCGTGACTGAAAAAGGGATCGTCCGTGCACCATTCAAAGAAAATTTAGCGAAACTTTTGGGGTGATTCATGTGTTTATGAAGGAACGTCAACAAATCGTAGATTATTGTAAGTTGATGATGACGCGCGGATTAACGAAAGGGACTGGCGGCAATATCAGCATTTTCGATCGAGAGTCCGGACTCATAATTATTAGTGCAAGTGGGATTGACTATGATGTCATGACCGCTGAAGATGTTGTAGTTGTGGATTTAGAAGGGAATTTAGTAGCTGGCAATAAAAAACCATCGAGTGAATTTCCGATGCATGCGATCTTTTACAAGAAACGTAGTGATCTAAATGCGATTGTCCACACGCACTCACCATTTGCCACGACGATCGCTTCCTTACGATGGGATCTACCTGCCATATCATACTTAGTCGCTTTCTCGGGCAAGAACGTACGCTGTGCCGAATATGCGAGCTTTGGTTCACAAGAACTCGCTGAACATGCTTTCGACGCCATGGTGGACCGACAAGCCGTCTTACTAGCTAATCACGGACTACTCGCCGGAGCTGCGAATATCGCAACAGCATTTACTGTAGCTGAAGAAATTGAATTTTGCTGCGAAATCTATACGAGAGCCAAAGCAATTGGTGAACCAGTCGTACTAGAAGACGACGAAATGCAACACATGGCTGAAAAATTTAAAACATACGGACAAAAATAAATAGGTGCCAGGTACACAAACAATCATGAATGTTTAAACAAACGTGAATGTTTCGGTACCTGGCACTTTTGCGTCGAATTTGGGTGAAGTCTAGAATACATGGGTCGAAATGGAGAATAGAGCGTTGAATCCTTGAATAGACGTCACGAATCCTTGAATAGCCCCAATGAAATCGAGAATCACACACTCGAATCCTTGAATCCACGAAAACTACTCCATCCGAGTGTTTAGATACCCTAGAGTAATGGGTAAAAAAGAACATAGCAATAAGATAAGGTAGGAGGAACGGTATATGAAAAAACGTGTGGTAGGTATTTATAATAGTGAAGCTGCGGTTTTATTGGAAATTGATAAGCTTAAAGCACTTGGACATAATGAGGATTCGATATTTGTTTTAGCAAACGATCATAGAAGTGAGTCGATTGTTAATAAAGCAGGAATCCAAGCAGAGAAAATTCCGGAAAAAGGGGAACCAGAGCCGCATAGCGCAGGGTTTTTCAGTAAAGTATTTTATGCATTAGATTATGAAACACAGCATTCTGGTGTAGCGAGTGTCTTAAAATCAGCAGGAGTATCAGCGGATGACGTTGGTTCTTATGTCTATAAGATTGAAAAAGGCGATTTAGTTTTGCTTGCAAGCGAAGATGCGCCACGCCAACCGTTTTCTGATGAAACGGACAGTGGTTATGCAAATGAAGAACAAGCGATGTCGTATTACGAAACGCCAAACACGGAACTTCCAAAAACGTCATTTAATGAAACGGCTCACCGTCCACTAGTATCTAAAGACCCTCAATTTGTTCCTGAAGACACGATCTATCCGATTTACCATGAAGAAATTTATGTGGAACACGTAAGTTTCGAAGAACCGACGTCGACAACACTAGAAAATTCAGACGAAGAATTGTACCGAGTGCCAATATTTGAAGAACGTGTTCAAGTCATTAAAGAAAAAGTTTTAACTGGTGAATTAATCGTAAGAAAACGTAAACTATAAAACGTAACAACCCTTTAGAATAAACTTCTAAAGGGCTTTTTTCTGCCAATAAAAAACATCTTGTCCATGGAAGAACAAGATGTTTCAACTAATTTTTAATGACGAACAATCGGCATCGAACAGCATCGGAAAGATCCACCTGATTTGATAATCTCAGAGAAATCTACTTCCAACACTTCGTAGCCACGCTGTCTCATTTGATGATTAACATCAACATTTACAGGCAAACTAAGCACACGATTTTGACCAATCGATAACACATTCGTACCCATAGAAAACTGTTCACTTTCGCTCACTTCAATCAAATTGTACATCTTGGATAAACGGTCGACGACTTTTTGATCGAGCGCATCAGGAAAAATCAACGCATCAGTCGGCGAAAGAATATTGAACACACAGTCAAGATGCAAATACTTTGGATTAAACGGAATCGGAAGTATCTCAAAGTCAGGCAACTCTTTCTGCAAATTTTGAATCGCATTCATACATGTTCGGTGACTTATGCCAATAAACACGCGTTGACCGTCGACAATGACGTCGCCACCTTCAATTGAATGAGTGGATAACTTTTTATACGCAATGTCATGGTCTTTCATCCAATTGGCTAAAACTTTTTCTTCGCCTTTGCGAATAGGATTTGCCATTTCTGAAATAAACAATTGGTCGCCAAGCGTGAAACCGATATCTCGCGTAAAGACTTGTTCCGGATGATCCTTACTCGGTTGTAGTTTAATCACTTCCACACCAGCATTACGTAGTGTTTGTTCAAATTGATGGTGTTGTGATATGGCTAGAGAACGGTCGATATTTTCATCCATATATTTTTTTTGTACATCATTAATCACTTCTTTAATTTCCATGAATTGAGGCTCACATAAGACTACTTTTTGAAGTGTGCCATATTCACTTTCACAATGTGTCTGTGCTTGTTCTTGTATTAACTTCTCCATGTCTCATCCTCCAATTTCAAAAACTCATTCCTTTTCTATTCCCTTAATTTTTCAAATCATAACCTATTTCCAAAAATTTTCTTTCAGTTTTTCGAATTCGATAGTTTCATGAAATTTCGGATTGGGTAAAGACTAACCAATATGATGGTTGTAAATAAAGAAGGATAGTGGAGGCGATCACTTGATTACGAAGGAAAAAGCGTTATTAACGAAAGAAGATTTCCAAAATAGAACCGACTTACCAGATTGGCTATATAAAGAATACGAAACATTTCATAACACGGTGACGGATAAAACGTTTCCATGTTTTTTTGGGATGAGTGGCGAATTAAAAGGTGAACTCCGCTATGCATATATTACCCAAGAAGATTGGAGTAACTTGCCAGCAGCAGTCTCTGGGTTTTTAGATTTATTTAAATTACCAAACTACAAACGACACGGGCTATTTGTATTTGTTGAACCTTTTGAAATAGAGGGTTCGATAGAGGATTACCGCAAGCAATTTTGGGACATCCTTCAATACCTGCACGAACAAGATGAAGTAGAATGGCCAGAAGACAGTCCGCGAGATCCAGATCATTACTTATGGGATTTCCGATTTGACGGTGAGCCAATCTTCGTGTTCGGAAATGCACCGGCTTACAAGAAGAGAAAGACCCGTCATCTAGGAAATTCAATGGTGTTAGGGTTCCAACCGCGTAAAATATTCGAAGGCTTAGAAGGAACTGAAAAAGGTGGCATTATGTCACGTGAGAAAGTTCGTAAACGTGTGGAAGCTTGGGATCAACTACCGAAGCATCCGGATATCGGACATTTTGGCGACCCAACCCATAACGAATGGAAACAATCCTTCATTGGAGACGACATCGAACCAATCCAAGGCAAATGCCCATTCCATCATAAATCAGAAAGCTAGTAACTTAATCCCCTCCGATAGAGGGGATTTTTTTGCGAATAAAAAAGCAAGAATAGGCATTATTTCATTCATGACAGAAATATAACCCATTCATTTCATTTCCTTCGTCCTCTACAACCAGCCCGCCAATTATGGTAGACTAAACAACTGATGTTGTAAGGAAAAGGACGTGTAAATATGGTAGGAAGAAATGACCCATGCCCATGCGGCAGTGGTAAGAAATTTAAAAAATGTTGTGAATCAAAACAATCTATTACGATTGAAACGGTGCAAGCTGAAGAATTAGAAAGAGTGTTACAAACTTTCTATGATGAATATCCAGAGCGAAGTGATTTGCAGGCTTTATTAGAGGTTATCACGAAGTGGAAAGCTCAATTAGATCCATATTTAGAAGGGGAAATGATTGAAGCGATTGCGATCGATGAATTCTTTTTCCATACAAAACCAGAAATTTGGAGTCACTATATAGAAAAGCAACACAAAAAAGCCGTACGTCCAGCCGTTCAAAATCTTCTAGAAACGTGGAAAACGCCGGATGTTTTAGTTGGGGAAGTCATCCAAGTAGAAACGGACTATATGATAGTGAAAAATATCCTGTCAAATGAAACATTGCAGTTACGCCGTGAAAGTCCGAAGCCTATCCCGACTGGCGTGCACTTATTCAGTTTTATTTTGCCGGATGTGACGTTAAAAGAAGATCACTATTTAGCGGTTTCAAGTCTTGTCTTTATTCCAACAGATCACACAAAAGTGGTCCAAGAATTTGTGAAGGAATTCGAAGCCCAAACAGAAGAGTCTTCGTTCGAATATATGAAAAATCAGATACTCGATTTCTGGCTGAAACTTTGTAAAGATGGATATCAAGGTGGGGAGTTCACTGATTTCGAAGCGGGTGTCTTGCTCGAAGCGATGGATTTCTTAGATAAGCGTGGTCGTGAATCAAAGGCGTTACTCGAGATTACGGAAGACTTTTTAATTGAACAACAGCCGAATGCTCGTAAATTTGCGGCGATTGCAGCAGGAGCCATTCGTTTTGGTCAAGAAAAAGAGTTGTTTGAAGGTCCTTATTGGACAGTGAAAGAAATTGCTGAGCACTTCAAAGTTTCAACCTCGACAATGAACAAATACTATACCGATTTATTGGCGTATGACGAGCGAGTCAATGCAAACGCATAATCGAATCCAGCACAAAGAAAACCACTCAACATTTAATGAGTGGTTCTTTCTTTGTCCAAATGTTCTTGAAGGGTGATTTGTAGCTCTTCTAACTCAGCAGGGTCCACTAAGTAGTACCAAATATGTTGCATCATTTCATCCGTACCGTTTTGAAAAGAAAGGGACTCAACCTCTTTCAAAGAATCTACGTAATTTTTTTGAATGAATTTCATTTCGTCAAACGTTAAATTAGTCCGAACATGATCGCTCACTAAGTCTAAAACCTCTCGATAAGCGAATACGCTTTGCAAGCTTGCGGCTTTATTCACAATCGCCTGCAAGACCATTTTTTGCCGCTCTTGACGGCCGAAATCTCCATTGGGATCGTCATATCGCATCCGAACGTAAGACAGTGCTTCTTCACCGGTTAACTGAATTTCTCCTTTTGGATAATGAAATTCATCTACTTGAAAAGCGAGCGAATTCGTTACCTGGACACCATCTAAAGCATCGATTAGTCCAACAAATCCTTCCATATTAAGCGAAATGACATAATCAATTGGAATATCTAAAAAATCTTGAACCGTTTCATGCGACATTTGAACACCACCAAAGGCATACGAATGGTTGATTTTATCACGGCTAGGTCGACCCGCAATCGGCACATACGTATCGCGTGGAATACTGAGCATTTTGGTTGTTTTAGTCTTAGGATTGACCGTAACAACGATCATCGTATCAGAACGACCACGATCATCTTCCCGCTCATCAACGCCAAGCAATAGAAAGGAAACTGGCTCTAATTCTTTCACGGAGAGTGGTTCAACTTGACGCGAATTCACCTGTAACGGAAGAGGTTCATGTATATTCACAGCAGTGCTTTTGATGGAGGAATAAAACCAGGAGAGCAGTATGATTGAAAAGGTTAATAAAACACCTGTAACGAGTAATACGATTTTCTTCCACGACCAATTCTTCATTTGAATACACCCCCTACAAGCAATCTATCCAAAAATGTAGATTTTTAGAATGTGAATAGGGGAAGAAGAGGTCGTATTCTCCATTTCGTAGGGTGTATTCAAGGATTCACAAGGGACATTCAAGGATTCAAGCCACACATTCTAAAATTCATCGATTTCACACAATTTCACCACGTCGCAAAAGTCCCCAAACAATCAATCTGCCAAAATTCTCTCCATTAAAAAACCGCAGTGGATAATTTCCACTGCGGCTCAAATCTAATTAAGATCCAACAAAATCTCCACCATCAACATGGATGGTTTGACCGGTCATATAAGTTGAATCGGCTGAAGCTAAGAAGACAAAAGCCGGTGCATTTTCGGCTGGTTGACCGCGGCGTTTCATCGGCGTGTCCTCTCCTTGTTTTTCAACTTTCTCTGCATCAAAAGTGGCAGGAATCAACGGTGTCCAAATCGGACCAGGTGCGACCGCGTTCACTCGAATGCCTTTTTCCACGAGATTCAATGCAAGAGAGCGGGTAAAGGACGTAATGGCACCTTTTGTTGCCGAGTAATCGATTAATCCTGGCGATCCACGATAAGCTGTGACCGATGATGTGTTCACAATCGCATCACCCTTTGTCATATGTGGCAAAGCCGCTTGTGTTAAATAAAACATGGAGAAAATATTTGTCGAGAATGTTTCTTGTAACTGGTCAGGCGTAATCGCTAAGAAATCATCTTGCGGGAATTGCTTACCTGCATTATTCACAACTACATTAATCTGACCGAATTCCTTCATCACTTGATCAACCACATCTTGACAATTTTCATCGTCAGTCAAATCTGTTGCGATCTTCAATGCCTTTTGGCCATACCCTTCAACAAGTTTCGCCGTCTTGTCCGCATCTTCATCTTCATTCAAATAAACAATCGCAACATCTGCGCCTTCTTTCGCATACGCCACTGCGACAGCGCGACCAATTCCACTATCGCCACCCGTGATAATGGCTACTTTGCCCTTCAATTTGTCCGAGCCTTTATATTGTGGATCATCATAAATCGGAGCGGGAGTCATTTCAGCCTCTATACCAGGCTGCTGATTTTGAGTTTGACCATGTGTTTTTTCATCGGCTTTTTTTAACGTTTCTTCTTTCATATAAATCATCCTCCTTGAATATCGTCATACCCAAATGATTCCCAAAGTGTCAGGTACCCAAACATTCATGAAATTCACGAAAGTGTAAACAAACACAATTGTTTGTGTACCAGGTACCGTCAAGAAGGACTTAACTGAGTTAACACACCAACAATAAGAAGGATGAGAAGTGCAAGTCCGCTATCAAAATACAACAATTTTTTATTCGTTAATTTAGTGTTTATTCTCATATGTCGTCGAATAAAACCTCCGACAATAAATACGCCGAACACAGTGAGGATTTTAGCTAATAACCAATAGCCCCATGTAGTTGTCCATAAAGCATCAATAGACGGTGCTAAAATGAGTGCATAGATCGTTCCAGTGACACTCAACGCTAAAATACTAAACAGTGCTGCCCGGGAGAACACAGTAAGGAAAGCGTCCGTCTCACCTTGTTTCCATAAAGTTAAGAGGATGAATAATCCACCAATCCACACCGCTGCTAATCCGAGATGTATGAAGTTCAGACCAACCGTTACAAAAGGAAAGTCGGAAGCAACAGCATGGCTGTTTAAACTCTTCAATAAAAGCAGAATCGCGGCAAAGGAAAGATCTACAATTCGATTTCGTCCAACGATATATAAGCCAATTACAGTCACGACAAGAGCTGCTGTCCAATATTGACCCACTTCGGTACGTAAAAATAAATCTCCCCAAGTTAGGTGGTCAAAAACTGTTAAGAAATCTCGTGCTTGTGACCATGTGAATAAAAACAGGAAAGCTAAATGGAATAACTGACTACTTGGCACAAACCGTGTATGAAATCCTCTTGATTTCCAAATTAACAAACCTGATAACAACAGTAATGAAGTGATATACAAGAATTTTATAATGGCTGATAAAGTCGAAACACTCGAAGTCATTTGCTCCGAATCATTTATAGATAATTTTTCCTCGCTAGCTAACGTCATGTTCATTTCTTCATCAATAATGTCTTCCGTCATTACTTCTTCCTTAATAGGTGTTTCTATCTCCTCAACTACACCTGCTATATTCACCGTAAAATCAATGACACCTTTAATAGGATGACCATCTTTAGATATCACGGAATAAATGATTTGGATTTGCCCTGATGCGTCGGGTAAAAGTGCTGCAGTTAATTCATTTTTATCTGAATTAATCTCAGCGTCGCCATTTAGAATAGATCCACGAGCTTGAGTACGAACGTCAAGTTCGAATACGGTAGGATCAATAGACGTAGTAAATGTTAAGCGGACCTCATTTGGCATGGTTTCAAGAACGTCACCTTGAGCAGGCGAACTTGATGAAAGATCAGCATGAGCACTTGCCGTCAACGTATATGCAAACAAGCTAAAAACCAAAACGATAAAGATGCTCCATTGTTTCATCTTAATCACCCTTTCTCATTTTCTATTAGCCAAGATTTAATAGCTAACGAATGAAACCCTAAAAAAGATTAACTTCAAAATATTTGTAATTATTTAGTGAAAAAACAATGTGTCGAAAAATGAAATATTTTGATGAAAATTCTGACAAATGGTGGTATATTAGATGCAGAGTTGAATTGAACTTAGGAGGTACTATTTCTTATGCAACAATCCATAACGGTACTTCATATAAATAAAGTTACGCATGAATTCACGAATATAATGAATAATGGGAAGACCAGTTCATTTTTAAATGAAGAAATAAAAACCATGATTCTACAAAAAATACATACTGCTAATTTTGATAACTTTAAAATACTTATGGCTTCGCAAACATTCGAAGTTAGACTTGGTCAATATAATGCAAACGGTTATATTTGTTTATTAACACCACTATTACAAAGAAGCGTCGAGCATACAGTCGAATTAGAAATCAAATTAAGAGATCAACAAACGAAGCTATTTGAATTGGCTAAATCACGTAATATTTCGAGAGAAACAATGGTTGATAGTTTACAAAGCGTTTGTGAAACGGTTAGTGAATTAATTGACTGTGAGCGAATTGGCATTTGGTTATTTGATGAAAATCATCACGTATTAACCGCACAAAATATTTATGATCGTCGCTTTTCTTCGCATTCGAATGCAACTTATTTAGATATCCTTGAATTCCCAATTTATTTTCAAGCCGTTAAAAGTTCAAGGGCACTTGCTGTTAATGATGTATCGGAAGATTTGAGAGTCAGTGAATTGTACCCTGCTTATTTTGAAAGCATGGGCGGTATTAAATCGATGCTGGATGCGCCAATCGTACTGAGCACTGGAATTGGCGGCGTATTATGTTGTGAATCCTTAACGAAGCGCGTATGGACGGAATTAGACCAAACGCTTGTCGGAACATTAGCAGACATGATTGCGTTTTTATATGAGCGAGTTTCGCGTATTGAAGCCGAAAATCAAGTGCGAGATTTAGCCTATATCGACCAATTAACGGGTTTGCCAAATCAGAATGCCTTTATTTCAAAAGCCAATGACGAATTAGATGCGAATCAAGACATGATTTTCGCTTATTTGCAACTAGATCAATTCTCCAATATTCAAGATGTATTAGGCTTTGAATATGGGGAAGAAGTGTTAAAACAAACAGCGAGTCGTTTGACCAACATTTTCCCAGAACCTGCGCATGTTGCTCGAATCGGATTCGATCATTTTGCGGTTTGTTTCAATAAAACCTGGGTTCCTCATTACGAGACACAACTTCTGGATTTAAAAAAACCTATGCAAATCGACAACCAGGAAGTATACATAACCTATAGCTACGGCGTTAGTGAATATCCTAAGCACGGGTATAACGCAAAAGAGTGTCTCCAAAGAGCTCAAATTGCTTTAAATGATGGCCGCAAGTATTTGTCTCGCGGTGTAACTGCAGCGTTTATTCCAGATATGATCGAGGTTTCAAAATCCGACCTCCAAGTGGAAATGAATTTACGAAAAGGCTTAGATTTCAACGAATTTATGTTGTTTTATCAACCACAAACGAACTGCCAAACCAATCAAGTTGTGGGATTTGAAGCATTGATTCGCTGGAACCATCCGGAGCGGGGACTTGTTCCTCCACTCGAATTTATATCTCTAGCAGAATCAACGGGATTGATTCTTCCGATTGGGGAATGGGTCATTCGAGAAGCGTTTAAACAGTTACAAGAATGGAAAAAACAAGGGCGAAATCAATTTACGCTTTCCGTAAATATTTCACCACGTCACTTTTTACACGAGAGGCTTGCTCCATTTTTAGAAAGTTGTTTACAAGAATACGAGATACATCCAGACAAATTAATGATTGAAATCACTGAAAATGTAGCAATGAAAGATTATGTTGCCGTGCAAGGTCGAATTAAAGAATTACGCGACTTAGGGTTTTCAGTCAGTATTGATGACTTTGGAACGGGTTTCTCTGCGTTCGTCTACTTGCAACATTTTCAAATTCAAGAAATAAAGATCGATCGAAACTTCATTCGCGAGATTGTAGAAAACCCAAAGAGTTTTGCGATTGTCAAAACGATTGTGGAGCTAGCAAAATATTTAAAACTTCGGGTCATTACAGAAGGAATCGAAACAGAGGAACAGCTCGAAATAGTTCGTAACATTGGTTGTGAAATCATTCAAGGCTACTATTATTCAAGACCATTACCGATTCAAGAAATTGAAGACTGGCTCGCACAAAGAGTATAAAGAAAAGCCCTTCGGTTATTCTGAAGGGCTTTCGTCATGATACTTATAAAAGGCAAACTGATTCTTGCCATTGCGTTTCGAGTCATACATCGCTTGGTCAGCATGTTGAATTAACTGATCAAAGGTTTCGCTATCCTCAGGCATGCGACTAATACCGATGCTTGTGGTTATTCGAGCAATAATTCCATTAAGTTCATAAGGTTCAGATATGACATCGTGTAATAAATCCCCTAATTTTTCGAGTTCATGATAATTTAATTGCTGTACTAAAATGACAAATTCATCCCCACCAAACCTAGAAATGATCGCATTTTCGTGAATAATGCTAATCGTCAGTCTTGAGGCTACTTCCTGAAGTAACATGTCCCCAACAGTATGACCATATCCATCATTAATATATTTGAATCCATCTAAATCAAGAAAGAACAGAGCAAACGAATTGTCCGTATTACTCATTTCATCAAAATCTTTTTTCAATTTAAAACGATTTGGTAATCCCGTTAAATAATCATGATAAGCAAGACGTTTTATTTCCTTATGAGATTGCTCTAACGACTCGAGTAGCTCATTGGTCGTATGTTCTAACAGAAAGATTTCGTCCTTATTTTTACGACTATGTGTCAAACGATGAGAGCCATCTTTTGATAGATTAATGTCTTTTAACTGAAAAGAAAGGTTTGTCACCCTCGATACAATCAATCTGTCCATTAAGATGTAGATAAGAGCGACTAAAAACAAAATCATCAAGAGGAAGATAACAAATAGGTCATTTAAACTTTTTGTCTTTTGCTGGAAATAATCTCGATCATCAAGTAGGACGAACTGGGCAAATTCATTTTCAGTAGCCACTGGAATAAAGACAGAGCCATCCATTTCTTTATCATTCATCAGCTGAATTTCATGGGTAGGGAAAGCAATTCTTTCTACGACTGATATGTCTTTGATTTCTAATGAGAGAGCATTTTCCAATGTATTTAAAAATGCTTCATCTATGTAACGAACCATCGCTAATTTTCCGTTTGGCTCACCTTCACCTGAGCTTGGGTACGTGTCTTGAATGTCGACATAGGCAAGCCCATTTGACGTATTTACAATAAAAGCGGAGTCCTGTTTCCCAAACGTAACAAGTAGATTTTGGACTACATCTTTCAGCTCCGACGGAATATCTTCAATACCTTTGCCAAATAAAAGCGAATTGTCTCGATCATAGAAAAACATATAATCGATTTCATTGTTTTCAAAGGTATTCATTTGTAAATTCGACTCAATATACATGGGTTTATTTCCTGCAATAAAGTCATATGTGTCGTCCCAAATTGCCCAGTCTAAGGTTACTCTTTGTAGACGTTCATCTTCAAGATGTAAATAGTTTTCTAAACGAGTTAACTTTTGTTCCATCCGAATTTTATCGAGCTGGATCCCATCTTTTATTAACAAAGGGCGTGTTGTCACCATAAGGAAAACGAGAAATAATATCATGGAGATTCCGATGATAAAAATAGTTTGAACTTTAAGTTTCACTTGGAATCACCTCGATTTGCGATATTATGAATTAATTATACTTCGAAAATTAAAAACTAAATAGATAGGAGAAGAAATATTTATCCGAATAAACAGATACGTTTCTTAAAAGGTGAGATGGGTATAATGTTTATTAGACAAATAAGTTTTTAAGAGAACGGAGAATATATAGATGAAGCCTATAGTAGGAATTACAGCAGAAGTACAAAAGGATAATAGTTATTTCATGCCACCTGTATACGCGAACGCAGTTACGCAAGCTGGTGGAATCCCAATGCTTATTCCACTAATTCCAGAAGAAGATATCGATGCAATGTGTGAACAGATTGATGCACTCTTTTTGACAGGTGGAGAAGATATAGACCCAAGCTATTACGGGCAAGACCCACATGTGCATTTAGGCAAGATTGCGCCTAGACTTGATGCAATGGAACATGCTCTAGTTAAAAAAATGTTGGAATTAGATAAACCATATATCGGTGTATGTCGCGGATTACACATGTTAAACGTAGTCACTGGTGGCTCACTCTATCAATCCATTCATTCTCAAAGAGAAGAAGATGTCATGCAGCATAAGCAAACGGCTGAGCGAACACATCGCTCCCATCCAGTAAAAGTCGAAAAAGATAGCCGCATGTACGAAATGCTACAAGAAGATGAATTTAAAGTAAATTCATACCATCATCAAGCGTGTCACGAAGTAACTGAACCACTACGTATTGTAGCTCGTGCGAAAGATGGCATTATTGAAGGTGTAGAAAGCACAGAGCATTCATTCGTTTTCGGCTTCCAATGGCACCCAGAAGAATTCGCTATGATTGGCTGCGAACCGTCAAAACGAGTTTTCAAAGCCTATATTGATGCAGCAATCAAACGCAAAAATAAAGATAATTGAACTACCCCCACTTATCGACCTTACGGTCTGATTGAAGTGGGAGATTCTTGGGAACAGAGCGTACTTGTTGACGTATTTCTTTGTCAACAGAGGTTTCTCTTATTGACCAAGCTATCCCCGCAGATTCCTGCGGTTCTACCCTTTTATTTAAGCCAAAACTAAGGTTCTTAAGCCTTCGGCTAGGATATTTTTGCTGGCATTTATATCTCTATTGTGATGTTCGTGGCAAACAGGACAAGTCCATTCCCTTATTTCAAGAGATTTCTTGCCATCCTGATGTCCACAATCGGAACATATTTGACTAGACGGGAAC
>NZ_JBYNRN010000023.1:0-240087 GCF_057785155.1 Paenisporosarcina sp. | reverse complement strand
TCCCAAGGGTTGGGCTGTTCGCCCATTAAAGCGGTACGCGAGCTGGGTTCAGAACGTCGTGAGACAGTTCGGTCCCTATCCGTCGTGGGCGCAGGAAATTTGAGAGGAGCTGTCCTTAGTACGAGAGGACCGGGATGGACGCACCGCTGGTGTACCAGTTGTCTTGCCAAAGGCATCGCTGGGTAGCTATGTGCGGAAGGGATAAGTGCTGAAAGCATCTAAGCATGAAGCCCCCCTCAAGATGAGATTTCCCATCACGTAAGTGAGTAAGAACCCTGAAAGATGATCAGGTTGATAGGTCTGAGGTGGAAGCGCGGTGACGTGTGGAGCTGACAGATACTAATCGTTCGAGGACTTAACCACAGTCTAATAAAGTGTAAAAGCGAAGTGAAACTTGTTATCAAACGTTATCTAGTTTTGAAAGAATAACTCTTTCTAATTGCATATTGTCTGGTGATGATGGCAAAGAGGTCACACCCGTTCCCATGCCGAACACGGAAGTTAAGCTCTTTAGCGCCGATGGTAGTTGGGGGTTTCCCCCTGTGAGAGTAGGACGTCGTTAGGCACTAAGAAATCAGTACCGAGAGGTACTGGTTTTTTTGTGTTCTTTTTTAGGTTGAGTGAGGTAGGGGAAATCGTGACATTCTCCATTTCGCGGGTAATATTCAAGGATTGGATAGGGCTATTCTCCATTTGGCCGGTGCTATTCTAGAATTCGCATGGTCGATTCAAGGATTCAAGCATCACATTCTAAAATTCACAAATTCCAAACAATTTAACGTGCAAGAATGGTGTCAGTTGGCGAACCAACTGACACGTTTTCTATTAGTGCGGTTATTTATAATAAATCAATGGGAATAAATAAACTGTATAAAAGTAATCTTCTTGAAGTTTTAATCTATATAAGGAAAATTAATCATCTATTCACCATTGCTGATTGAAATGGAGGCGGCGACTCCTGGGGGGATCAGCACGAACTTTAGACCCTGGACTGAGCATCGCGAAGGAAGCGGCTAAAGAAGTGCCCCCCGGAAAGCGTCCGGCGCAATGAAAATCAGCCTCTAAAATATGTATTCCTTGAAATATAGTCACAACTCTAATAAGATAGGGGCTTAATGGAGTTTGGGAAAGGTTGGTTATTATGACTTCGGAAGCAATTTTAATGATACTCATTATATTCACGATAAATATCGTATACGTCACGTTCTTTACCATTCGAATGATTATGACGTTAAAGGGATATCGATATTTTGCTGCAGCTCTCAGTGTCGTTGAAGTTGTAGTCTATGTGGTTGGACTTGGACTAGTTCTTGATAATTTAAATGAGATTCAAAATCTAATTGCGTATGCACTTGGATATGGAACTGGCGTTATTATCGGCACAAAGATTGAAGAAAAAATGGCACTCGGCTATATCACGGTAAATGTAATCACGACGGAGGAGAACCGAACATTACCCCGTTTATTACGTGATAAAGGATACGGAGTGACCGATTGGGAAGCGAACGGTTTAGAGGGGAATCGCAAAGCGATGCAAATTCTGACTCCTCGTAAATATGAATTGAAGCTTTATGCCACGATTAAGGAACTCGATCCGAAAGCATTTATCATTGCGTATGAACCGAAAGCAATTCATGGTGGATTTTGGGTCAAAACGGTACGGAAAGGAAAGTTATTTAAATGAAGAAAAAGACTGTTTGGTTTGAAGTTGGAGAAACAGAATCGATTGATGAATGTCTTGAACGGATGAAGACGGAAGGGTATATGCCTATGGGCAGAAGAGAAGAGCCTGTATTCCAAGAAGTTGATGGTGAGATTATTCCGATTCGCCAAATTATCCAATTTAAAGGTACGTACATCTCTGAATAACCAATAAATGGGCTAAAAACCGAACAATAATGTTTTCTGAAAATTAATCGTTCGCATTTTAACGTTGACTGTACCATCAGCACTTGTTAGAATATGAATAGGTAAACATTAAATATCCCCATATATGCTAAGGAATTGGCTTTAGCGTCTCTACCAGGTCACCGTAAATGACCGGACTATGCGGGAAAGCAACTTTTGGATAAAGCAAAGGATGTGAGTCGGTATATGTATTTATATACGTATATGTCAGGTGTTCATAGCCCTAGTTCTTTAAAGTCCTCAAGTAAACTGCTTTTCATGCATAATGAGCAGTTTATTTGGGGATTTTTTGATGGATACATGATGGACCTTCCGTAAGCGAAAGCTAAAGAGTGAAATTACATACTCGGGCGGAATGAAAATACCTTATACTTTGAAACTTAATCTAAGGGGCGATAGTCGATGGATGCGAAAATAGGCGTCATTATGGGAAGCTCAAGTGATTGGGAAACAATGAAATATACATGTGACATTTTAGATGAACTCCAAGTTCCATATGAAAAACAAGTTGTATCGGCACATAGAACACCGGATTTAATGTTTGAATATGCATCTTCTGCAAGAGCAAGAGGTATTCAAGTGATCATTGCAGGTGCAGGTGGTGCAGCGCATTTACCAGGGATGGTTGCTTCAAAAACGACATTGCCTGTAATCGGTATACCAATTCAATCGAAAGCTTTAAATGGACTGGATTCTTTATTATCAATCGTTCAAATGCCGGGTGGTGTTCCTGTTGCTACAGTTGCTATCGGAAAAGCAGGAGCAACAAATGCAGGTTTACTTGCAGCACAAATGCTTGCGATGACCGATCAAACGCTTGCTCACAATTTAGATTTAAGACGTGAAGCGACGAAACAAAAAGTGTTTGAAAGCAATGGTGATTTAATATGATCAAAACCATCTATCCTGGACAAACAATCGGTATTATCGGTGGCGGGCAACTAGGGCGAATGATCGCACTTGCTGCGAAAGAAGCTGGGTTTAAAATTGCAGTTCTTGATCCGAGTATGGATTCTCCATGTGGTCAAGTTGCTGACATTCAAATTATCGCCTCTTTTGACGATGAGACGGCTTTAGAAGAGCTTTCAGAAGTTAGCGATGTCATCACATATGAATTTGAAAATATTGATTTTGAAGGCTTAAAACGATTATCTGAATATGCTTACGTACCTCAAGGTGCAGACTTGGTTCGCATCACACAAAACCGCATTACGGAGAAAGCTGAGATTCGTAAAGCAGGTGTCATTGTTGCCAATTACGTAGTAGCAACAAGTCATGTTGAACTAAAAGCATCGATTGAAGACATAGGTTTCCCTTGTATCGTCAAAACGGCTTTTGGTGGGTACGATGGCAAAGGCCAAGTTAAACTGAATTCAATAGAAGATTTACCTGAAGCAACGCCTTTATTCGAACATGGTGCCTGCATTGCAGAAGCTTTTGTCCCTTTTACGAAAGAAATTTCAGTGATTGTCCAGCGTAATGGCAGTGGAGAAACGTATTGTTTACCTGCTGGAGAAAATATTCACAAACATCATATTTTACATGAAACGATTGTGCCAGCTCGAGTAACAGACTTGGTCTTAACACAAGCTACAAAAGCGGCTGAACAAATTGCGGATCATTTAAATCTTGTGGGTACTTTAGCAGTCGAAATGTTTGTGCTAGAAGATGACACGATTGTGATTAATGAATTAGCTCCAAGACCTCATAACTCAGGACACTATTCAATAGAAGGTTGTACGATTTCACAGTTCCATCAGCATGTTCGTGCAATCTGCGGGTGGCCGCTTCGAAAGCCTGTGTTACACCAACAAACGGTGATGGTGAATGTATTAGGTGAACATGTTGTTCCGTTATCAAACGCGATTCCCAAATATCCGAATTGGTCCATACACCTGTATGGAAAAGAAGAAGCAAAAACAAAACGTAAAATGGGTCATGTCACAATTTTGACAGACGATCTAAATGAAACCCTAAAACAAATCGAGCATTCTGGCATTTGGTCAGAATAGAAGGAGAACAAATATGATTGAACGTTATACACGCCCTGAAATGGGAGCAATTTGGACAGAGCAAAACAAATACCAAGCTTGGTTAGAAGTTGAAATATTAGCATGTGAGGCATGGGCTGAACTTGGCGATATTCCAAAAGAAGACGTAGCGAAAATTCGCGCCAATGCTTCGTTTGATGTGAATCGTATTTTAGAAATCGAAGAAGAAACTCGTCATGATGTAGTGGCATTCACACGTGCTGTTTCTGAAACACTTGGTGAAGAACGCAAATGGGTTCACTACGGTTTAACTTCTACAGACGTGGTGGATACAGCCCTTTCATACATCATCAAACAAGCAAATGAAATTCTTCGTAAAGATTTAAATAACTTTGTTGAGATTTTGGCGAATAAAGCAAAAGAACATAAATTCACCGTTATGATGGGACGCACTCATGGCGTTCATGCAGAACCAACAACTTTCGGTTTAAAACTTGCCTTATGGCATGAAGAAATGAAACGAAATGTAGAGCGCTTTGAAGCGGCTGCGAAATCGATTGAAACAGGAAAAATGTCTGGTGCGGTTGGTACATATGCGAACATCGATCCGTTCGTTGAGAAGTATGTTTGTGACAACTTAGGAATTGCAGCATCACCGATTTCTACACAAACCCTTCAACGTGACCGCCATGCACAATACATGAGCACACTTGCATTAATCGCTACTTCTGTTGAAAAATTCGCTACGGAAGTTCGTGGTTTGCAAAAATCAGAAACGCGTGAAGTGGAAGAGTCATTTGCGAAAGGGCAAAAAGGATCTTCAGCTATGCCACATAAACGCAATCCAATTGGTTCAGAAAATATGACGGGTCTTGCTCGATTAATTCGTGGATACATGCTAACTGCTTATGAAAATGTTTCATTATGGCACGAACGTGATATCTCTCATTCTTCAGCCGAACGCGTCATTTTACCGGATGCAACGATTGCTTTAAATTACATGTTAAATCGCTTCGGCAACATCATTAAAAACTTAACGGTGTTCCCTGAGAATATGAAACGCAATATGGACAGTACATTAGGATTGATTTATTCACAACGTGTCCTTCTCGCTTTAATCGACAAAGGGCTAGCTCGCGAAGAAGCCTACGATACCGTTCAACCTTGTGCAATGGAAGCTTGGGAAAACCAAATTTCATTCCGAGGCGTGGTCGATCAAGATGAGAAAATTACTGCTCATTTGAATAAAGAAGAATTAGATGATTGCTTTGACTATAACTACCATATTCAACATGTCGACATGATTTTTGAACGTCTCGGACTAAATTAATCGGGGGAATTCACGTGGAAAAAGGTCAACTTTTGTATGAAGGTAAGGCGAAACGATTATATACAACAGACAAAGAGGACATTCTTTTTGTGGAATATAAAGATAGTGCAACTGCTTTTAACGGAGAGAAGAAAGCGGAAATCGCTGGAAAAGGCACGTTAAATAACCGAATCACTTCTTTATTGTTTGAAAAATTGAAGGCATCTGGCATTGAATCACATTTTGTTGAACAAATATCTGATCATCAACAACTTGTAAAAAAAGTAGACATCATTCCAATAGAAGTCGTTGTTCGCCAAATCGCAGCAGGGAGTTTAGCGAAGCGCTTAGGTTTAGAAGAAGGAATACAACTGCCTCGACCAATCGTTGAATTTTACTACAAAGACGACGAGCTTGGAGATCCACTTATTACGGAAGAACATATTGAAATATTGAATATCGCTACACCAGTTGAAGTGAAGACCCTTTATAAAATGGGTCTTCAAGTCAATGAAGTGTTGACTCGTTTCTTCAATGAAATTGGTGTGATTCTCGTAGACTTCAAACTAGAGTTTGGTAGAGACGCACAAGGAAATGTTCTACTTGCTGATGAAATTTCACCTGATACGTGCCGATTATGGGACGAAAAAACAAAACAAAAGTTAGACAAAGACGTGTTCCGACGTGACCTTGGTCAATTAACGGACGCATATGAAATTATACTTTCCCGTCTAGGAGGACAACCACAATGAAAAAAGTAAAAATCTATGTAACACTTCGCGAAAGCGTATTAGACCCACAAGGTTCAGCAGTGATGGGCGCACTTCATACAATGGGCTATGGCGAAGTAGCAGACGTACGCATTGGAAAATACTTAGAGCTTCAAGTGGATGACTCAGAACGTGAACTAGATGTGATTGTAAAGGAAATGTGCGAGAAATTACTAACAAATACAGTCATTGAAGATTACCGTTACGATGTCGAGGAGGCTATCAGCAAATGAAGTTTGCAGTCCTCGTATTCCCAGGATCGAACTGTGATATAGATATGTATCACGCGATCAAAGACGAGCTGGGTGAAGAAGTTGAATATGTTTGGCATGATACGAAAGATTTAAGTGGCTATGACGGTATTTTACTACCGGGTGGATTTTCATATGGAGATTACTTACGCTGTGGTGCTATTGCTCAATTTTCAAATGTGATGAATGAAGTGAAGAAAGCAGCGGAAGCTGGTAAACCGGTTCTTGGTATTTGTAACGGATTTCAAATTTTAACGGAAGCTGGTCTCTTACCTGGTGCTTTACTTCGCAATAAAAATTTAAAATTCATGTGTCGCACAGCTGAGTTAACGGTTCAAAATGCAAATACGATGTTTACGAATTCATATAATCAAGGGGACGTTCTTAAAGTTCCGATTGCACACGGTGAAGGAAACTACACATGTGACGCAGAAACGCTAGCTTCATTAAAAGCAAACAACCAAATTGTTTTCACATACAATGACAATCCAAACGGCAGTGTAGAAGATATTGCTGGGATTATCAATGAACGAGGAAATGTACTTGGCATGATGCCGCATCCTGAGCGTGCTGTCCATGAACTAATTGGTGGAACAGATGGATTAGCACTTTTCAAATCAATCGTTAAACAGTGGAGGGAATCTCATGTCAGTCATGCTTGAACCAAATCCGCAACAAATTAAAGATCAGAAACTATATTCACAAATGGGTATGTCCGATGCTGAATTCGAAATGGTGGAAAACATTTTAGGTAGACTGCCGAATTACACGGAAACGGGTTTATTCTCGGTCATGTGGTCTGAACACTGTTCGTATAAAAATTCGAAACCGATTTTGCGTAAATTCCCAACGACTGGACCTCGTGTCTTGCAAGGACCTGGTGAAGGTGCAGGGATTGTTGATATTGGAGATGGACAAGCAGTTGTATTTAAAATGGAATCACATAATCACCCGTCTGCAATTGAACCTTATCAAGGTGCAGCGACCGGTGTTGGTGGTATTATCCGTGACGTCTTTTCAATGGGAGCCCGTCCGATTGCGATGTTAAATTCACTTCGTTTTGGGGAATTAACAAGTCCTCGCGTACGTTATTTATTTGAAGAAGTCGTTGCAGGAATTGCCGGATACGGGAACTGTATCGGGATTCCAACCGTTGGTGGCGAAGTGCAGTTTGACGATTGTTATGCAGGAAATCCATTAGTGAATGCAATGTGTGTCGGCTTAATTAACCATGAAGACATCCAAAAAGGAATTGCATCAGGTGTTGGCAATACAGTGATGTATGTTGGAGCGAAGACAGGACGTGACGGCATTCACGGTGCTACTTTTGCATCTGAAGAGTTAAGCGAAACGTCTGAAGAAAAACGTCCAGCTGTACAAGTAGGGGATCCATTTATGGAGAAGCTATTACTGGAAGCTTGCTTAGAATTAGTGAAATCAGATGCACTCGTTGGGATTCAAGATATGGGTGCTGCAGGTCTTACATCATCTTCAGCAGAAATGGCTTCTAAAGCTGGATTTGGTGTTGAAATGAACTTAGACTTTATCCCGCAGCGTGAGACAGGTATGTCTGCTTATGAAATGATGTTGTCTGAATCACAAGAGCGTATGTTAATTGTCGTGAAAAAAGGACGCGAAGCAGAAATCGAAGAGCTATTTGAAAAATACGATTTAGATGCTGTGTCAGTTGGACATGTTACGGATGATAAAATGCTTCGTTTACTTCATAAAGGTGAAGTAGTGGCAGAAGTTCCTGCTGATGCTTTAGCTGAAGAAGCGCCTGTTTACCATAAACCATCAAGTGTTCCAGCTTATTTCACGGAATACCAAGCGATGGATAATGTAGAACCTCAAGTATCTGACTATAAAGAAACACTGCTGAATTTATTGAAACAACCAACCATTGCTTCTAAAGAATGGGTTTACGATCAATATGATTATCAAGTACGTACGAGCACAGTTGTGACACCGGGTTCAGATGCGGCAGTCGTTCGCGTACGTGGAACGAACAAAGGCTTAGCAATGACAACAGATTGTAATTCTCGCTACATCTATCTAGATCCAGAAATGGGTGGCAAAATTGCGGTGGCAGAAGCTGCACGTAACGTCGTGTGTTCAGGTGCGAAACCACTTGCGATTACCGATTGCTTAAACTTTGGTAATCCAGAGAAACCAGAGATTTTCTGGCAGCTTGAAAAATCGGCTGACGGGATGGCTGCTGCTTGTTTAGCACTTGAGTCACCAGTCATTGGCGGTAACGTATCGTTATATAACGAACGTAGCGGTGTCGCTGTTTACCCAACACCAACTATTGGTTTGGTTGGATTAGTGGAAGACTTATCACATGTAACAACGCAAGACGTAAAATCTGCTGGAGACTTCGTTTACTTAATCGGAGAAACGATGACGGAGTTTGGTGGCAGTGAGTTGCAAAAGATGGTCGAAGGTCGTATTTTCGGTAAATCACCATTTATCGATTTAACAGTTGAAGCAGCTCGTCAAGAGGCTTTATTAACAGCAATTCAATCAGGTTTGGTTGCTTCTGCACATGATATTGCAGAAGGTGGATTTGCTGTTGCGTTGGCCGAAAAAACGTTTGGTGCTAACAACCTTGGAGTAGACGTTACGATTTCTGGTTCAGCAATTACGGCTTTATTCAGTGAATCACAATCACGTTTCATTGTTACGGTTAAAGAACAAAACGCGAAGAGCTTTGAAGAGATCGTAAAAGATGCAGTGAAAATAGGTAATGTCACATCAGATCATGCCGTCATCATTCGAAATGAACGTGGCGAAGAGTGGATTTCAGGTTCTGTTGAAGAATTCAAATCTGCTTGGAAAGGAGCTATTCCATGCTTGCTGAACTCAGAGGGTTAAACGAAGAGTGTGGCGTTTTTGGAATTTGGGGTGACCCAAACGCGGCGCAAATTACGTATTATGGCTTGCACGCGTTGCAACATCGCGGACAAGAAGGTGCAGGAATTGTCGTGACTGATGGCAAGACGCTTCAAGCTGTAAAGGGCGAGGGTCTTGTGAATGAAGTCTTTAGTAACGGGAAGCTGGACCATTTAAAAGGAAGTGGCGCAATAGGCCACGTCCGTTATGCGACTGCAGGTGGTGGCGGAATTGAGAATGTTCAACCACTCTTGTTTCGTTCAACAACTGGTAGTTTAGCGATTGCCCATAACGGTAATTTAGTAAATGCCAATCATTTAAAGCAACATTTAGAACGCCAAGGAAGTATTTTTCAAACGTCTTCCGATACAGAAGTTTTGGCGCATTTAATTAAAAAGAGTGGCTATTCGACCTTTGAAAAACGTGCTAAAAATGCGTTGTCCTTACTTAAAGGTGCCTATGCGTTCATTATGATGACAGAAGATGAAATGACGGTTGCACTTGACCCAAACGGTTTGCGTCCACTTTCACTTGGAAAGCTTGGAGATGCTTGGGTTGTCGCTTCAGAAACATGTGCTTTCGATATTATCGGGGCAGAAGTGGTTCGCTCAGTTGAACCTGGGGAATTGCTGATCATTAATGATGAAGGGTTGCGTGTGGAACGTTTTGCTTTTCCTGCGAAACGCGCGATTTGTACGATGGAATATGTGTATTTCTCACGTCCGGATTCAGACATCGATGGCATCAATATTCATACAGCGCGAAAACGTTTAGGAAAAGAACTGGCGAAAGAAGTCCAAATTGAAGCAGATGTCGTAACAGGTGTTCCTGACTCGAGTATTTCTGCAGCGATTGGTTTTTCAGAATCAACAGGCATTCCTTATGAGTTAGGCTTAATAAAAAATCGCTATGTAGGTCGTACGTTCATTCAACCTTCGCAAGATTTACGTGAACGTGGTGTGAAGATGAAGCTATCACCAGTTCGACAAGTGGTTAACGGCAAGCGTGTAGTCATGGTGGATGATTCGATTGTGCGTGGAACAACTTCTCGCCGAATTGTCACGATGTTAAAAGAAGCGGGAGCAACGGAAGTCCATGTAGTCATCAGCTCGCCGCCAATCAAAAATCCTTGTTTTTACGGGATCGATATAAGTACAAACGCTGAATTAATTGCAGCGAATAACAGTATTGAAGAAATGCGTGAACTGATCGGCGCAGATTCATTAACCTTCCTATCGGTTGAAGGAATGGTACGAGCGATTGGACGAACAGATGAAGGTCCTGAAGCCGGGCATTGTCTAGCTTGTTTTACAAATAATTACCCAACAGAAATTTACCCGGATACGATTTTACCGCACGAAAAAGAATTGGCTCGCTAGGAGGCGATTGTGTGTCGAAAGCATATGAACAAGCTGGTGTGAACATTGAAGCTGGCTATGAAGCTGTAAAACGAATGAAATCGCATGTTGACCGCACGGCACGTAAAGGGATTATGGGTGCATTTGGCGGTTTTGGCGGCATGTTTGACTTGTCGGCCTTAGATTATAAAGAACCTGTTCTGATTTCTGGAACAGATGGTGTCGGAACGAAACTGAAATTAGCTTTTATGACGGATACGCACGATACAATCGGCATTGATTGTGTCGCGATGTGTGTAAACGATATTGTCGCTCAAGGCGCAGAGCCAATGTTTTTCCTCGACTATTTAGCAGTTGGAAAAGCGGAACCTGCCAAAATCGAGCAAATTGTTAAAGGTGTAGCAGATGGATGTGTACAGTCTGGTGCTGCTTTAATCGGTGGAGAAACGGCTGAAATGCCAGGACTTTACGAAGAAGATGAGTATGATGTTGCTGGCTTTGCAGTTGGAGTTGCTGAGAAGTCTCGACTAGTGACTGGCGAACGAATTCAAGCGGGTGACGTTTTAGTCGGTCTTGCATCAAGTGGAATTCATTCCAATGGATTTTCGTTAGTGCGTAAAATCGTATTTGCAGACCAAGGTTATGAAATCGATTCGTATGTTGCGGGTTATGAAGAACTTGGCCGTATTGGTAAGGGGCTTCTTGAACCAACGAAGATTTATGCAAAACCAGTTCTTGATATTCATCAAAACTTAGATGTCCATGGAATGGCTCATGTTACAGGTGGCGGTTTCTATGAAAACTTGCCACGTATGATGCCTGCAGGGCTTGGCGTTGAAATCAATCTTGGCTCATGGCCAGTGCTTCCTGTCTTCCAAATGTTGAAGGATAAAGGTTCTTTATCAGATCGAGATTTATACAATGTCTTCAATATGGGCATTGGGTTTGTTATTGCGCTTCCTGCTGAACAAGCGAAGAATGCGATTCGATTAGCGCTTCAACATGGTGAAAAAGCTTATGAAATCGGACAAGTAGTGGATGTCACAGGTGTTCATTTCAACGGAAGACATGACGGGAGTCTAGGCGATGAAAAGTAAGCCGAAAATTGCCGTTTTCGCTTCAGGAAACGGCAGCAATTTTCAAGCGATAGTTGACGCATCTAAAAAGCATGATTTACACGCGGACGTCGTTGCAGTAGTAACCGATCGCCCTCAAGCGTATGTAGTTGAGCGTGCAGCAGCAGCGGGAGTTCCTGCGATTGCCATTCGACCAAAGGACTTTATTTCTAAAACGGAGTATGAGCAGGCAATTTTAACTGAATTGACCAAACTAGATGTTGAATGGTTGATATTAGCTGGATACATGCGTCTTATTGGAGAAACATTGCTTGAGGCTTATGCGAATAAAATCGTCAATATCCATCCGTCGCTCCTTCCTTCATTCCCAGGAAAAGACGCCATTGGGCAAGCACTTGCTCACGGTGTCAAAGTAACAGGTGTAACGGTTCATACGGTTGATGCCGGCATGGATACTGGTCCGATTTTAGCGCAAAAAGCCGTCGATATTGAAGGCTGTAATCGAGAACAAGCAGAACAACGCATTCATTCCATCGAGCATGAGGTTTATACAAAAACGTTACAACAACTATGGAGTTAACGGCCCGCGTGTTGTGGGTCATGAAGGCATTGCGAAACGGTATCGCGAACTTAGTCTTCGTTCCTTTATAAAATCTTTTCTAAAATGGAGGTCTTTGGGTGTCGAAACGAGCGCTTATCAGTGTATCAGATAAATCAGGAATTCTTGACTTTGCAAAAGAGCTTGAACAGTTAGGCTATGAAATTTTATCAACAGGTGGAACGAAAGCTTATTTACAAGAAAATGGGGTAGCTATTACACCAGTTGATCAAGTAACAGGTTTTCCTGAAATTTTAGGTGGGCGTGTCAAAACGTTGAACCCGATGATTCATGGTGGTCTTCTTGCTAAACATGACGACACCGATCACCAAGCACAAATGCTTGAACATGGCATTCAACCTATCGAAGTAGTCTGCGTGAATTTATACCCTTTCCGTGAAACGATATCTAAGCCAGATGTCACGGCAGAAGATGCCATTGAAAATATCGATATCGGTGGCCCAGCAATGCTTCGTGCATCCGCGAAAAACCATGCCTACGTAACGGTCATCACAGATGCAACAGACTATCCTGCAGTTTTGGCTGAATTAAAATCGGATGGCAAAACAACGATTGAAACCCGTCGACGTTTAGCGGCGAAAGTATTCCGTCATACCGCTTCTTACGATGCCTATATTTCAGGCTTTTTAACAGATCTTGCTGGCGAAGAATTTCCAGAGCAAGTTACATTTACATATGAATTAAAACAGCCACTACGTTACGGTGAAAATCCACATCAAAAAGCGGCGTTTTACAAGCGAGCTCTAGGTTCGGATTTCTCCATTGCATCAGCTCAGCAGTTACATGGGAAAGAACTGTCTTACAATAACATTCAAGATGCCAATGCGGCGATTCAAATCGTAAAAGAATTTGACTTAGCAGCAGCCGTTGCTGTCAAACACATGAATCCATGTGGCGTGGGAACGGGGCGTACAATTTCTGAAGCATTCGCGAAGGCGTATGAAGCGGATAGCATGTCCATTTTCGGTGGCATTGTGGCACTAAATCGCGAAGTCGATGTGGAAACGGCGGAACAACTTTCAGGCATTTTCTTAGAAATTATTTTAGCGCCTTCATTTACAGAAGAAGCACTATCGATTTTAATGAAAAAGAAAAACATCCGTTTGTTAACGATTCCTTTTGAACAAAATAAGCAAGATCAATGGAACACAGTGTCCATTGAAGGTGGTTTATTGCTACAAGAACCTGATCGCTATGGATTTGCTGAAGCTGACGTGCGAGTAGTAACGGATCGCGAACCGACTGAAGAAGAGTGGGCAGCATTAAAACTTGGATGGAGTGTCGTCAAACACGTGAAATCCAATGCTATTGTGGTAACGGATGCTCAAATGACTCTTGGAATCGGAGCGGGTCAAATGAATCGCGTCGGTGCAGCCAAAATTGCGTTAGAGCAAGCGGCGAATAAAGCGCAAGGTGCCTCACTCGCATCCGATGCCTTTTTCCCAATGAATGACACAGTAGAAGCTGCAGCTAAAGCTGGAATCACGGCTATTATTCAACCAGGTGGATCTGTGAAAGATGACGATTCCATTCAAAAAGCAAATGAGTATGGAATTGCGATGGTGTTTACTGGCGTTCGTCATTTCAAACACTAAAGTACGTCCGATTTAGCTTAGGTCTGAAGGAGGAAACACGAATGAAAGTATTAGTAATTGGTAGTGGTGGACGTGAACATGCAATCGTTCGTCAATTTAACAATTCTCCGTCTGTAACAGAGGTATTTGTAGCACCAGGAAATGACGGCATGAAACAAGACGCTACTTGTGTAGCGATTGAAGCGTTAGAGTTTGATATGCTGGTTGCCTTCGTTCAAGAAAATGCGATTGATCTTACATTCGTCGGACCTGAACAACCACTCGCTGCAGGAATCGTCGATGTTTTTGAAGCTGAAGGATTGCGCATATTTGGTCCTACAAAAGCAGCTGCTCAAATTGAAGGAAGTAAATCATTTGCGAAAGAACTTATGAAGAAATACGGAATTCCTACAGCAGGTTACGAAACATTTACGCATGTTGAAGAAGCGAAAGCATATATTCGTGAAAAAGGTGCACCTATCGTTATTAAGGCAGATGGCTTAGCGGCAGGCAAAGGCGTAATCGTTGCCATGAACATGGAAGAAGCATTGAATGCAGTTGAAGATATGATCGGCAATCAAAAATTTGGTGAGTCCTCTTCACGCGTGGTGATCGAAGAGTTCCTTGAAGGTGAAGAATTTTCATACATGTCATTTGTCCACAAAGGACAAATCTACCCAATGGTCATCGCACAAGATCACAAGCGAGCATATGACGGAGACCGTGGGCCAAATACAGGCGGCATGGGGGCATATTCACCAGTTCCACATATCTCAGAAGATGTGATTAGAGAAGCTTATGAGTCTGTCATCGAACCGACTGTAGAAGCAATGGCAACAGAAGGTCATGCCTTTACGGGCATTTTATATGCCGGTTTAATTTTGACTGACGAGGGTCCAAAAGTGATCGAATTCAATGCACGTTTTGGCGATCCGGAAACACAGGTTGTCCTTCCTCGTATGGCATCCGATTTCGGTGAATTCATGGACGCTCTTCTGAATGAAAAACCATACGATTTAAATTGGTCGGATGATGAAATGTTAGGTGTTGTGATCGCTGCAGATAACTATCCAAACGATGTGAAAAAGGGTGCAGCATTGCCTGATTTATCGAAATTCGATAGTAGCTTGCAAATTTTCCATGCCGGAACGAAAGAAGTCGATGGGAAATTTGTCGGAAACGGTGGTCGCGTACTTTTAGTCACCGCCAAGTCACCATCTCTACAGGAATCACAAGAAAAAGTATACAAAGCGTTATCTGAAATATCATGGGATGGATTCTTCTATCGTCACGATATTGGCTGGCGTGCTTTTAAATAAAATATGGAGACCCTTGAAAAACGATTGTTTTTCGAGGGTCTTTTTGGTGAGTGGGTGAGTGGCCGCTCAGTTAGAATTTTGGGATTCTTGGTAAAAATTATGGCGATCTCAGTTAGAATAATCGCCATCTCAGGTGTAATTACGTAAAAGTAGAACATCGGCTCGTCACAGAAAACGGCTGCGAAAACGAAGTGTGCAGCCCAAATTATGTTTTTAAATGCCTGGAATGCCCCGCACGCTGTCGCTATGCGGGTGTTGCTGTTGGTGAGGGGCCGCTCAGTTAGAAGAAATGGAGTCTTGGTTAGAATTATGGCAATCTCAGTTAGAAAAACAGCGATCTCAGTTAGAATAATCGCCATCTCAGTTGTAATTACATAAAAGTAGGACAACGGCTCGTCACAGAAAACGGCTGCGAAAACGAAGTGTGCAGCCCAAACTATGTTTTTAAATGCTTGAAATGCCCCGCACACTGTCGCTAAGCGGGTATTTCTGTTGGTGAGTGGCCTAGGAAAATTCTTTGGTAGCACTATTAAGAGTTGCTATATGGAAAATAATTGTTAATCTTAAAGTATCTATAACAACTGAAATAGGTGAGCGGTATAAAAATAAAAAAATTGCCATTTAGATTAGGAATAACCTTTTTGATGTTTTTCCAAATGTACATCATCATAACAAATTGGAATGATGATTTTCAGACAACCTTGTTTGCGATTATTATCCTTGTAGCATGTGTGTTGTTGTTTCTGTTCGATCTTTTCTTTATTGGAAATCCAAGTGAATAATAGATTAATTTGATGAGGTGTTTAAGATGAAAACATTATTATTAACAGGTTTCGAACCGTTTCTTTCATTTACGATCAATCCTACAATGAAAGTTGTCGAAGAATTAGATGGTCAAACGATGGGGGAGTATCGAATTGTTGGAAAGACAATGACTGTAGATTTCGCTCGTTCTGGCAAACAGTTACTTGAATTTATTCGAGAAATCAAACCCGATGCTGTTGTTTCACTTGGTCTTGCGGGTGGTCGGACGAAAATTACGCCAGAACGTGTTGCCGTGAATGTGAAGGATGGCGATGCAGACAACGAAGGACATAAACCCGTCGATGAACCGATTCAAACGGACGGTCCTGTTGCGTATATGTCGACGTTGCCGATTCGTGAGATGGTAGACAAATTAAATGAGTCTGGATTCCCGGCAGCTATTTCGAACACTGCTGGCACATACTTATGCAACAACGTCATGTACGAGGCGCTTCACTATGTACAGACAAATAATCTAGCGATTCCCAGTGGGTTCATTCATATCCCTGCATCTCACGAACTTTCGATTGAGCATGGCAATGTTGCTAGCTGGTCACACAAAGATTTATTGGAAAGTATCTCGATTTGTATTTCAGTTCTTTCAAAGTAACTTCTAACAAATAAAACGGTTTCTCCCGCATTGGAGTAACCGTTTTTTTAAGAATGTAATTAGTCATTATCTAAGTCTTTATCTAGAAATGAAGATTTCTTGGTTTCAACAATACCTAACTTTGCCTTAATCTCAGATAGCTCTCTGAGTATAATTTGTGTATTTAGCCAAGCTGCAATTGATGCAAAAATAGCCAAAACTAAAGCGATGGTAATAATAATGTTAATTGTCATGTGTTGTGCCCCCTTGCTGCTTATTGTTTCATATAACCAATGTATATGTGGAATTTATACTTTGAAACCTTTCTGCGATTGAAAGCGTATTCTATTCAAACATTAAATGAATCTTCTAGTGGAAGAAATATATTTAAATAAAAAAAGAACTACGAATCTAAAAAAGGAGATTAAATAATTTACTTTATCTAATATTGCTATATTCAGTAATTGCAGTTCTATGGTTTTTGAATCTAGTGACATTGTTAGAGAAAATGAAAGATGGTAAGAATAATCATAACCAAAAATTACTTGGAGCTGTCTACTCCTTTTTCCTAGCGGTACCCGTACTCATGATTTTGATTAGAGTTAATGAATAAAGAAAATATGAGGAGGATTATTATGAAATTCGGTTTATATGGGAAGTTCGTTATAAAAGAAGGCGAGCGTCACACGATGGTGAATATATTGTTAGATGCAGCGAAATCAATGGAAGATTTGGATGAATGTGAAGTTTACCATGTGCACATTTCCGAAGATGAGCCAAATTCTGTATTTGTATACGAAGTGTGGAGCAATGAATCAGCTCATCAAGCATCTTTAAACTTGGAATCCACCAAAACCTTAATTAAACAAGCGATGCCACTCATTACGGGAATGGAAAGAATTAGTACCTTAACACCAATGGGCGGAAAAGGTTTTGCGAAGTTTGATTGAAATAAGAAAAGACATCAATAGATGCCTCTATAAACTACTTAGAATCTTTTTCGAGTAGATCAATGATTCGATCTAGTTTTAGTTCAATTTCTTTCGAATGATTGTTTCGCAATGTTGCATTTATTAATAATCTTTTAATAAATAGTGTAAAAGAAATTATCCCGATTACTGATACTGCTAATAAAACGATTATGTAGAAAAATGAAAGTATGTCCATATGCGCCTCCTAAAAAGTGGATTTACTAATTATACCATATTTATAAAAATTAATTTTTAATTCTTGATATAATGAAGCAGCTGACTATGTTAAAAAAGATATCTTTATTCCAATCATAATCTATTTAATAGCACACAGTATTATTAATTCCGGAAATTATTAATCTCTTGAAATGACGAACAAGGTATCATCATTTGCACTAATGACATGGGATTGTGGGTGATTAAGTGACTGAATTATTTTTCATTTTAATTTTCATTGGACCCTTAATTGGAATTCTGATTTGGAGTTACAGAAATCCCAAGGAAAGTATTTTATGGGGAAGACGATGGGCTTATAAAGAAGAACCGAAAATAACTGAAGGTGCAATAAGTTATGTAAAATTCACTTCGATGATTGGTATTGGAGTATTGATATCTATGATATTTATTATTTTGATTGAGAGCAGAAGATAAAGTTGATTAGCGGGGCTTTAATGAAATTAATGATTTTGATTCAATAAATTAGCAGAACATTGAGAGAATATTCAAAAGGGGATTTGCCTCTTAAAAAAGGAGGGAATTATTATGCTGTTTATGATGATTGTCAACGCCTCGAAAAATTCGGAGGCCGGAAAGCTCCCGAGCTCTGAGCTCATTGAAGCCATGACGAAGTACAATGAAGAATTAGTTAAGGCTGGTGTGCGGGTTATGGCTAAAGGGCTTCATCCAAGTTCAAATGGGATTCGCATTTCGTATCCGAATCCTGGGGAAAAGCCAGTGGTTACGGAAGGACCATTTAAGGAATCGAAAGAATTGATTGCCGGGTTCTTTCTAATTGATGTGAAGTCAAGAGAAGAAGCCATCGAGTGGGCCATGCGTGTACCGGATCCGCAAGGACATGGGGAAGGTCAGATTGAATTGCGTCAAGTATTTGAGTGAGCCGGAGCTGACCGAGAATCCGGAACCTTTTAGGCAACTAACTAATGCTACTGTTGAATATAGAAAAGCTTGTTTTCATCCGAATAAATGAAACGAATTCCCATTCAATATCGTATAGCAATATATGGGAGGTGAGTTCGGATGAAGTACTTTTTAGTTGGCGTCATTGTTGCTGTGGTTGCTTTATTTATTTCATACATCACGTTGGGCAGAGACATGGCTTATATAATTCCAGGAGGAATAGGACTTTTCTTTATTGTCATTTCATTGCTGTTTTCGGGGTTGATGGTAAATGGTGATAAAATGAGAGCAAATTTCGCCACTGAATCTGATGTTGATCGTCGTGAAAGAACTCAGACAGCTGTTCGAACAGGCTTAATTGGGCTACCAAATATACTTTTAGCAGGATTTCTATATTTTTTATGAAATGAAAGCGAAAAACAGCTACTCCTCGAAAAATTAGGAGTGGCTGTTTTCTTTTTATTGGCGATACATGTGTATAATTTGGCGCTAAAAGTAGATAATTTGGCGTTACGCGATCATAATTTGGCGTTACAGCCAATTTTTTTGGCGCAACTCATCCATATTTTGGCGTTAGGCATTCAAGAGCAAGAAAATCGATCATCAACATCAATCCATTTCGAAAACAACCACTCCTCGAAACTTTGGGAGTAGCTGTTTACTTTTTATTGGCGAAACATGTTTATAATTTGGCGATAAAAGTAGATCATTTGGCGTTACTCCGCAGCCACCATCAAGAACTCGACCAGCCAGCTTTCGTTCCAACTACACCAGTTCCATTACCCATACCGGTGTTGTTTGTTGATGAACCATTCGACTTATTAGCAGTAGAATTCCCATTGTTCCCTCCATTGCTCCCCGATCCCATGCCAGTCCCAGTAGAAGTATTGCCGCTCATAGCGTCAGCAGCCATACCAGCTACGCCCATGGCAGCATTCGCCATTGTTCCACCAGCCATGCCACCACCAGATCCACCTGTCGTCCCACCAGCCGTGCTTCCACCGCTAGCCATATTCATTCCTTTGTTTGCGAAATCTTTCATTAGTTGGCCGACTTCAGGTACGCCAGTATGACCTGTCATGCCACTTTGTTGCATCATGGCTTTCATTGGACAATATTTGACGGTGCCTTCTGCGGCTTTCATTGCGCCTAGAGCTACCATTAAGCGACCTTTGTTGCATTGTGGGTTTCGAGAGAGTTTAGCTGTGCCATAAGCGAGCATACTAAGACCCATCGTAAGTCGTGCGAGTGCGTTGCGTGTGCTGATGTTTTGAGATTGTGACATTTTCGTGTTTCCTCCTATCTGAATTTTCAAAATTGTGTCCTTGCCGTCTGTATTTTCCAATATTGCTATGCTAAGATAAAGGATATACAGCTTGTCCGGAACTTAGGATGGGCTGCTATCTTTTCTAATACGGATAATCGATTCGTATGGAATCCTTAAAATCCGGCACATGAAAGGAGAATGGAATCGTTGCAACATCCATTGTGGAAAATCGAAGAAATTCGTCATCAACTTAAAATTGTTGATGGAAAAGCTTGTCCTGATAAGGTCATTACAAATGCAACATACTTACATAGTGTTTTTAAAAAATGGGTACAAGGGAATATTTGGATTTCCAAAGACCGAATTGTTTATGCTGGACCTGAACTCCCAGCTTCAACTGATGGGGCGGAAGTGATTGATGCCAGTGGACAATATATTGTGCCTGGTTATATCGAGCCTCATGTTCATCCATTCCAGCTTTATCATCCCCAATCTTTTGCTGATTATGCGTCGCAATTAGGAACGACTACTTTTCTATCAGACAATTTAATTTTATTTTTATTGCTTGAAAATGAGAAAGCGTTTTCAATTTTAGATCAGTTAAATGAAATGCCATTTTCGTTTTATTGGTGGGCTCGGTTTGATTCGCAAACGGAACTCGAAAATGAAGATGAGTTGTTTACCACGAAATCAATTGGTGAGTGGTTAGAGCGACCTGAAGTGTTGATGGGCGGCGAATTAACCGCGTGGCCACGACTTTTAGCTGGAGATGACCAGATGCTGTATTGGTTACAATCAGCGAAAATGAAAGGCAAGAAAATCGAGGGTCATTTCCCAGGTGCATCTGAGCGAACTCTTGCACGCATGCGCTTACTTGGTTCAGATGGTGACCATGAAGCCATGACGGTTGAGGAAGTGGAACGCCGTTTGCTTCATGGATATGCGGTTACGTTAAGACATTCATCGATTCGTCCAGACTTGCCAAATCTATTAAAAGAAATGGTCGAGAAGGAAATGAACGTCTTCGATCATGTGATGATGACAACAGATGGTTCGACACCATCATTCCATCTAGATGGCGTGATGGATAAGTGTATTCAAGTGGCGCTTGAAGCTGGGGTAAAACCAATTGATGCGTATTTAATGGCTTCATACAATGTGGCGAGGTATTACAATATGTCCAATCTACATGGTTTTATTGCCACAGGTAGATTTGCCACGATGAACTTCCTGGAATCAGAAACAAATCCAGTGCCAGTGAGTGTTCTTTCAAAAGGTGTTTGGTTAAAACGTGATGGGGAGAGAGTGATAAATCTTCCGAAAATCGATTGGTCTGGGCTTGGTGAACTTGAGCTGCCGTTTGATATGCACGAAGGCGATTTCGAATTCTCGATGCCGTTTGGAATTGAGATGGTCAACGATGTGATTACGAAACCGTATAGTGTTTCTATTCATATTGGGGAGGATCGATTAAGCAGTGATCATGATGAAAGCTTTTTAATGCTCGTGGATCGACAAGGCAAGTGGCGTGTAAATACGATGATTAAAGGGTTTGCCACAGCTGTGCAGGGGTTTGCCTCGTCTTACTCGAATACAGGGGATATCATTCTGATCGGAAAGAGTCGAAGAGACATGCTGACAGCTTTCAATGAAATGAAACGTCGCAAAGGTGGAATAGTGTTAGTTGAAGAAGGCGAAGTGGTAGCAGATATTCCTCTGACGATTGGTGGGGGTCTTTCATCAGAGAGTGTTGAAGTACTGATTGAACAAGAATTAGCCTTGAAAAAAGCACTTTCAGAAAGAGGCTATAAATATGGCGATGCCATCTACACTTTGTTGTTCTTACAATCTACGCATCTACCATACGTTCGGATTACACAACGTGGCATTTATGACGTAATGAAAAAATCAGTATTGTTCCCTTCGTTTATGAGATCGTAAGGGGGATGGGGAAATGAAGAAGTATTTAATAGCTGTGTTCGCGGTGTTACTTATTTCAGGTTGTTCAAAAGACAAAGAAGAATCAACCGAAATAGCAAAAGACGATGAAGAAAAAGAAATTGAAGTCGTCGACATGACAGATGAAGAAGAAAAAGAAGTCGAAGTTGTTCTTCCCTATCAAGCGCCATTTACTGGCGTTCGCGGAGAAGAAGAGTTCACGAATCGTCCAGTCCTAGTCACGATTAATAATCATCCACACGCTCGTCCGCAATCGGGCATTGCGCAAGCAGACATTGTCTACGAAATGGTAGCGGAAGCTAACGTAACGAGATTACTAGCTTTATATCAAAGTGAACTTCCTGAACGAATTGGACCGGTTCGAAGCGCGCGTGATTATTTCATTGAAATCGCAAATGGACTTGATGCGTTTTACGTAGCACATGGATACAGTCCGGAAGCTCGCCAAATCCTGGCATCAGGTGTCGTCGATCATATAAATGGGATGCAGTATGATGGCACGCTTTTTAATCGATCGAAGGATCGAAAAGCGCCACATAATTCATATACGACTGGGGAACACGTTTTGCAAGGGATGGAAAAAGTAGGAGCGAGCATCGAAATCGAAAAGATTCCGCCTTTTTCTTATTATGAGTCTGCAGAAGGGGCGAAAATGGGTGCGATTGCGAGTGTGATTGATGTACGGTTTGGTGTAAGTGAAGACTTCCACCATGTCTACACGTATGATACACTTACTCAACAATACTCGCGTTCTTCAGGTGGTCATTTAACGACGGATAAAGACACGCTTGAACAAGTGAGTTTGTCGAACGTACTCTTTTTTGAAGTTCCGCACCAAACCATCGATGACCAAGGAAGACAACAGCTTAACCTAACATCAGGCGGTCGTGCATATTTATTTCAAGCAGGCATTATGAAAGAAATTGAATGGCAACAAATAGATGGCATTCTCGTTCCAATGGAAAACGGATTGCCGGCCATGTTAGTTCCAGGAAAGTCTTGGGTTCACTTAGTGAAAACAAAACCGGGTATGGAACAGATGGTGACATTTAGTCCTTAAGAAACATAAGAAAGGAGGGTCCATTCATGCAAATAGAAAAAATTCGCGGACATCAAACCGAACAATTGTTTAAAGCTGTTTTAGAATTAAAAGACATCGAGGAATGTTATCGATTCTTTGACGATCTGTGCACAATTAGCGAAATTCAATCTCTTGCTCAACGATTTGAAGTGGCCCATTTACTTCGTCTGAAAAAGACATATGAAGTCATTAAAAACGAAACTGGAGCAAGTACAGCAACTATCTCGCGTGTTCGACGCTGTTTCGATTACGGCAATGATACATATGATGAGATGCTTGGAAGATTATATCCTGACGAAAAACCATTTCAATTCCCTAAAGACTGATTAGAGACCATCTCTAGTCAGTTTTTTTGTTATACTAATAAGATAGGTAAAAATTGATTTTCGTATTGGATTTTAATACCGAATTTAACGATAGGTGGCTGACCATGGACTACTTGAAATGGCGACATGTGTTTAAACTAGATCCTGCAAAAGAGATATCTGACGAAAACTTAAGTAAAGTGTGTCAGTCTGGAACCGATGCTATCATCATAGGCGGTACAGATGGAGTGACACTCGAGTTAGTTTTGGATTTACTCATGCGTGTACGTCATTATAAGCTCCCAGTCGTCCTAGAGATTTCAAATGTAGAGTCAATCTCACCAGGGTTTGACTATTATTTTATTCCCACTGTACTCAATAGCTCGAACACGAAATGGGTGAAGGAACTCCATCTGGATGCCATAAAAGCATATGGCGATTTTATGGATTGGGACGAGCTCATCCCTGAGGGCTATTGTATTTTGAATAAAGATTGTAAAGCCGCCATTGTGACGGATGCGAATACAGAACTTTCACAAGAGGACGTCGTTGCTCATGCACGATTAGCCGAGAATTTCTTCAAGTTACCGATATTCTACATGGAATACAGCGGTATATATGGAGATCCTCAAATGGTTGCAGCAGCCAAAGATGTGCTAAACCACACGCGTCTATTTTATGGTGGTGGAATTACGACCATCGAACAAGCGAAAGAAATGGCCACTTACGCAGATACAATTGTCATCGGAAATCATCTATATGACAATCTTGATGAAGCTTTATTAACAGTAGATGCAGTTAAATCAGAGGCTTTTTGACATTGATTCAAAACAGCTTATAATAGAAGAACAAATGTTTGGTAAAGGACGGTGCAAAATGGAATTACTCGTAAAAAACTTATTAAACGGGATGAATCCTGAACAAGAACAAGCAGTAAAAGCAACTGAAGGACCCCTTCTAATAATGGCAGGAGCGGGATCTGGTAAAACGCGTGTCTTAACGCACCGCATCGCTTATTTAGTTGTGGAGAAAGACGTGTATCCTTCAAAAATTCTAGCGATTACATTTACGAATAAAGCGGCTCGTGAAATGCGAAATCGGATCGATGGATTACTTGGGAATGGAACAGGCGACCGTATGTGGGTTTCAACCTTCCACTCCATGTGTGTTCGAATTCTTCGAAGAGATATTGACCGCATTGGCTATTCGAAAAGTTTTTCGATTTTAGATACAAGTGATCAATTAACCGTCATTAAAAGAATCTTAAAAGATCAAAATATCGACCCCAAAAAATATGATCCACGCTCGATGTTAAATGCCATAAGTTCAGCGAAAAACGAATGCATTGATGCGGCAACATTCCAAAGCCAAGCCAATCAATTCAATCCTTTCGAGAAAACAGCGGCGGAAGTGTATACTGCCTACGACAAACGCCTACGGAAAAACCAGTCACTCGATTTTGATGATTTGATTATGACGACGTTGACACTCTTTAAACGTGTTCCTGAAGTACTGGAATTCTATCAAAACAAGTTTCAGTATATTCATGTGGATGAGTACCAAGATACAAACAAAGCTCAGTATGATCTAGTTCAAATGCTGGCGAAAAAGTTTGGCAACCTTTGTGTAGTAGGAGATTCCGATCAATCCATATACAGATGGCGTGGAGCGGATATTCAAAACATCATGTCGTTTGAAAAAGATTATCCTCAAGCACGCGTGATTATGCTTGAGCAAAACTATCGTTCGACGCAACGCATCCTAAAAGCAGCCAATGACGTCATTGTAAATAATACGGGTCGTTACCCGAAAGAACTTCGAACCGAAAATAAGTCGGGTGAACCGATTCGAGTGTATAAAGCTTACGATGAGCAACAAGAAGCGCAATTTGTTGTGAAAACCATTCAAGAAATCATGGAAACCGATGGTCGTAAATTAAACGACTTTGCGATTCTTTACCGAACAAATGCACAGTCTCGTGTAATGGAGGAAGTTTTAGTGAAGTCGAACATGGGTTACACCATTGTCGGCGGAACGAAGTTCTACGATCGAAAAGAGATTAAAGATTTACTCGCATATTTACGTCTTATCGCGAACAATGAGGACGATTTGTCGTTGTCACGTGTTATTAACGAACCTAAACGTAATATTGGCGCTACTTCGTTTGAGAGAATGGCTCGATTTGCGATTGAACAAGATCGTTCAATTTTTGATGCACTTAGAGAAGTTGATTTCATGGGACTCCCTGCACGCGCAGCAAATGAAGCGGCCAAATTTCATGCATTAATTGAGGGTTTTTCGAAAATGCAGGAATTTTTATCGGTAACAGAGCTTGTAGAACAAGTGCTAGACAAAACCGGTTACCGTAATATGCTTCGCAATGAAAAAACCATCGAAGCTGAAAGCCGTTTAGAAAATATAGAAGAGTTCTTATCCGTAACGAAAGCTTTTGAAGAGCGCAGTGATGATAAATCGCTCGTTACTTTCTTAACTGACTTAGCTCTTATTTCCGATTTAGACAAGCTAGGAAGCGAAGAAGATGAGTCAAAAGGCAATATCGTATTAATGACAATGCATGCTGCAAAAGGACTCGAATTCCCAGTGGTCTTTATCGTAGGTATGGAGGAGAATGTGTTTCCTCATTCAAGGTCTATTGGCGATACCGACGAAATGGAAGAAGAACGTCGACTTGCTTACGTAGGTATTACACGTGCTGAAGAGCGCTTGTATTTAACATGTGCACAGTCCCGTACATTATTTGGACGTAGCGGTTACAACAACCCATCTCGATTTATCGCTGAAATTTCAGATGATATTATGGAGCAAGTGGTCTTAAAACAAAAAGCCGGGTCGAATCGCATGACGACAACAAGTCGCTCGACGGGCACCACAACACGTGCTGCCGTTCAACGTCCCGTTTATAAAACTTCTGGTGGAGACAAACTGGGATGGCAAGTTGGAAGTAAAGCACTTCATAAGAAGTGGGGAGAAGGGACTGTCGTTAGTGTTCGTGGCGAAGGTGAAAACACAGAACTAGACATTGCTTTCCCAAGCCCAACTGGTATTAAACGATTATTAGCGAAGTTTGCGCCGATTGAAAAAGTATAAATTTTAAAGGAATGGCTACTTGCAACAACCTTTAAACTTGAATTATATGATCCGAGCGGAGGAACAAAAATGGATAAAGTGCAATTGGAACAACGTGTAAAAGAATTAAATCAGCTGTTGCATGATACTGGATATGCCTACTACGTACTGGACAAACCGCTCGTGCCAGATGCTGTATATGATCAATACTTACATGAGTTGATTGAAATTGAAACAGAGTATCCGGATTTAATCTTCCCAGATTCGCCCACTCAACGAGTGGGAGGGACAATTTTACAAGGCTTCAAAAAGGTCGCACATACGTATCCAATGCTAAGTTTATCGAACGCATTTGGTCGTGATGATTTAGATGACTTTGATCGCCGAATTCGTGGAAGCATTGGCGATTCATTTTCCTATGTATGTGAGCTGAAAATTGATGGATTAGCGATCTCTCTTACCTATGAAGAGGGAGTCTTCGTTCGTGGCGCAACTCGTGGTGATGGTCGAGTGGGGGAAGATATTACCGAAAACCTCAAAACCATTCGAGCGATTCCGTTACGTTTGAAAAAACCTGTCACGATTGAAGTTCGCGGTGAAGCGTATATGCCTAAAAAATCATTTTTAGCTTTGAATGAACAACGAGTGGCCAATGAAGAAGAAAAATTTGCGAATCCACGAAATGCAGCAGCTGGCTCACTTCGTCAGTTGGATCCCAAAATCGCAGCAAGTCGCAACCTCTCCATTTTTGTATATGGGATTGGCGGAGACGGAGAAGCACTTGGACTTGATGGGCATGCTGAAGCGCTCGATTATTTAGATGAACTTGGTTTTCAAACGAATAAAGAACGTAAACTTTGCCAGTCCATTGATGAAGTGCAAGCTTACATCGAGAAATGGACAGAGCAACGCCCGAACCTTCCGTATGAAATTGATGGCATTGTAATCAAAATTAATCGCTACGTCCATCAGCAAGATCTTGGATTTACTGCAAAGAGCCCAAGGTGGGCAACTGCGTACAAATTCCCAGCGGAAGAAGTGAAAACGAAACTTCTTTCGGTAGAATTGACGATTGGTCGAACAGGTGTCTTAACACCAACGGCTATTTTGGAACCGGTTCAAGTAGCTGGTACCACTGTGGGAAGAGCTTCTTTACACAATGAAGACCTTATTCGCGAAAAAGATATTCGCATTGGAGATACCGTCATCATCCGAAAAGCGGGAGATATTATTCCTGAAGTTGTCTCTGTCGTTCTCGCTGAACGAAATGAGGAATCTATCCCATTTGAAATGCCGACGGATTGTCCGGTTTGCGAAAGTGAACTTGTTCGCATTGAAGGGGAAGTAGCTTTACGATGTGTGAATCCACAATGCCCTGCCCAAATTACAGAGGGCTTGATTCATTTTGTATCTCGTAATGCGATGAACGTAGATGGACTAGGTGAAAAAGTCGTGGAGCAATTATTCCGTGAAGGGCTTATTCAAGACGTTTCTGATTTATTTACATTAACGAAAGAACAGCTTGTTCAACTCGATCGCATGGGTGAAAAATCAGCTACAAATTTAGTGGAATCGATTGAAGCGTCTAAACAAAATTCGATGGAACGTGTGTTATTCGGTTTAGGGATTCGTCATGTCGGTGAGAAAGCAGCCAAAATTTTATCCGAAGAGTTTGGAGATATGTTCGCTTTATCAAATGCAACAAGTGAACAACTCGTTTCGATTCATGAAATTGGCGATAAAATGGCGGATTCCGTTATTCGTTATTTTGATAATGAAGAAGTTCAATACCTCCTAAAACGTCTACAAGAAAATGGAGTCAACCTATCTTTTACAGGTAAAAAAGTGGATACTTCTAATTTAAATCATATATTAACCGGTAAAACAGTTGTATTAACCGGGAAATTAGAACAATTGACACGTCAAGAAGCAAAAGAGAAAATAGAACAAGTAGGCGGCATTGTATCAGGGAGTGTCAGTAAAAAAACCGACATCGTCATCGCAGGTGAAGATGCTGGATCTAAACTCGACAAAGCAAATAGCTTAGATATTCCTGTGTGGGATGAAAACCGCTTAATCGAAGAACTAAACCAGTAAAGGAGTCCTTCATATGATCAAACGAATCAGCTGGATTCCGGCCATGATTTCTTTATCTTTAATAGTCGGATGTGTTCCATCCATTACCAATGATACAGAAGTGATTCAAGAAATCGATAGTGAAGTTGAAACAACCACCATTCCAAATCTTCAACTTTCTGATCAGTATTACCGTACGTTATTGCCTTACGAAAAGAGTGCAAGCCGTGGCATGATCGTTTCAAATGTCAACTCAAAGTATGATGTCAAGGAAGTAGAAAATGGGCTGACTCGTATTTCGCAGCGCTCGTATTCACCCGATAAATATTTCTTCCAAGAAGGTCAAATGCTCGATGCTGAGGTGATCAGTTCTTGGTTATCAAGAAAATCTGAAGAACAACCGCTTGGTTTAAACCCAACAGTGACTGAAGGCATGACGCCTGAACAAAGAGCTACACAAGCACCGATGTACTTGGCGCACATATTAGAACAAAATTATTTAGTTAAGACAGATGACAACAAAGTTAAACTTGCCGGAATTTCGATTGGGCTGGCATTAAACTCGATTTATTATTATCAAAAAATCCAATATGGTCCAACATTCGAGGAACCTATACCAGAAAGTGCTTTGTTGGAACAAGGTAAGAAAATGGCCAATGAAATTGTTGCGAGAATGCGAACAATGGAAGGGTTAGAGAATGTACCAATTACGATTGGTTTATTCAAACAAGAGAGTCGCAACTCGATTGTGCCGGGAACCTATATGGCATTTGGGAACGCATCTGAAGGTAAAGGCAGTATTGGAGAATGGACACCAATAAACGAGGAATTTATATTATTCCCGCAACCGATTACTGAAGAGAAATATCGTGAAATGGATAATGCTTTTAAAAACTTTAAGCAAGACATTGATGAATATTTTTCGAATTATACAAGTGTAATTGCCACTGGTTTCTATCAAGATGATCTTGTGAAAAAAGTGACCATTGATATCCCGATTCAGTTTTATGGCTCAGCAGAAATTATCGGCTTCACGCAATATATGGCCGGCTCTGTTATTAAACGTTTCCCTGATTCGATTCAGGTAGAAGTGAATGTGACGTCTATAAACGGACCCGAAGCATTTTTGATTAAAAAAGCAGGCGACAAAGAGCCGTACGTGCATATTTATGATTGATTTTTCATGAATATATCGATACTGGTTGAAGACGTTCTGTAAAAGAGGAATCATCCCAACCGAAAACAGGCTTGCGCATCTGTATGTCTAGCGAGCCGTATTGTAAGAATGGTTTTAATGCATGAGACAGCACTTGAGCTGTCTCTATTCTTTTAGGGTGAAAAATGATATGATAGTCGGTATGATTGTCGAATTCGGAGGTGTATAAAATGGCGAATATTTCAAAAGAAGAAGTGAAGCACGTTGCGCATTTAGCGCGTCTTGCCATTACAGAGGAAGAGGCTGAAAAGTTTGCAGGTCAGCTTGCAGCGATTACTAATTTTGCGGAGCAATTAAATGAGCTTGATACAACGGATGTAGAACCTACTACGCACGTTTTACCACTTGTAAATGTGTTACGCGAAGACAAATCGATTCCTGGTCTAGACCGAGAAAAAATGATGAAAAACGTTCACGAGCAAGAAGCGGGACAAGTTAAAGTACCAACCATTCTAGAATAGACCAGAGCAAGGAGTGAACCCAATGACATTATTCAACCACAAAGCATCTGAACTTCAAGCTCTACTACATAAAAAAGAAATTTCGATTGCTGATCTTACAGCTGAATCTTTCAAACGAATCGAAGCGGTAGACGCAGATGTAAATGCCTTTTTGGCTTTAAATAAAGAAAAAGCAACAGCTCAATCAAGCGAAATGGACCAAGTGCCATTTGAACAACGTGGGCCATTATTTGGTATGCCAATCGGTGTGAAAGATAACATCGTGACAGAAGGATTAGAAACAACAAGTGCATCAAAAATCCTCCAAGGATTTAACCCAATTTATGACGCAACAGTTGTGCACAAACTTCGTGCAGCTGGACTCGTAACAGTTGGTAAACTGAATATGGATGAATTCGCAATGGGCTCTTCAAATGAAAACTCTGCGTATAAAATCACTCGTAATCCTTGGGACTTAGATCGTGTACCTGGAGGATCTTCAGGTGGTTCCGCTGCATCAGTAGCTGCTGGTGAAGTACCATTTTCTCTAGGTTCAGATACAGGTGGATCGATTCGCCAACCCGCAGCATTTTGTGGTGTAGTTGGAATGAAACCAACATATGGTCGTGTTTCTCGTTATGGCCTTATCGCTTTTGCTTCTTCATTAGACCAAATCGGTCCGATTACACGCACAGTAGAAGACAATGCCTTCTTACTTGAAGCGATTTCAGGTGTAGATGCAAGTGATACTACGTCGGCAAATGTTGATGTGCCTAGTTTTGTTAAATCACTAACAGGTGATATTAAAGGACTTCGTATTGCTGTACCATCTGAATACTTAGGAGAAGGTGTTGGAGAAGCAGCGAAACAATCTGTTTTGGATGCTTTGAAAGTACTTGAAACTTTAGGCGCAACATGGGAAGAAGTTTCATTGCCACATTCAAAATATGGTTTAGCAACGTACTACTTACTATCATCTTCTGAAGCATCATCAAACTTAGCACGTTTTGACGGAATTCGTTATGGTTTCCGTGCTGACAATGTAGAATCCCTTATGGATCTTTACAAAGAAACACGCGCACAAGGATTTGGTGACGAAGTAAAACGTCGTATCATGCTTGGAACATACTCGTTGAGTGCAGGTTCTTATGATGCGTACTATAAAAAAGCACAACAAGTTCGTACATTGATCAAAAATGATTTCGATCAAGTATTTGAAAAGTATGACGTTATTATTGGACCAACTACTCCAACTCCAGCATTCAAAGTGGGCGAGAAGAATGATGATCCATTAACGATGTATGCAAATGATATTTTAACAATTCCTGTTAACTTAGCGGGCGTACCAGGAATTTCGATTCCGTGTGGATTTGCTGAAGGTATGCCACTAGGCTTGCAAATTATCGGGAAACACTTTGACGAAGCGACGATTTACCGTGTTGCACATGCTTACGAGCAAGCAACAAGCTTCCACAAACAAACTCCTCAAATTTGGGAGGGAGCAAAATAATGAACTTTGAAACAGTTATTGGATTAGAAATCCACGTTGAACTAAAAACAGATTCTAAAATGTTCTCACCTTCACCTGCACATTTTGGTGCAGAACCAAATACAAATACACATGTAATTGACCTTGGATACCCAGGTGTTTTACCTGTTGTAAATAAACGCGCAATCGAATTCGGAATGAAGGCTGCAATGGCACTTAACTGTGAAATTTCAACGCATACGAAATTCGATCGCAAAAACTATTTCTATCCGGATAATCCGAAAGCGTACCAAATCTCACAATACGACAAGCCAATCGGTGAACATGGTTGGGTTGAAATTGAAGTAGATGGATACAAAAAACGCATCGGAATTACACGTCTTCACTTAGAAGAAGATGCAGGTAAACTATCTCATACGGATAAAGGCTACTCACTTGTCGATTACAACCGTCAAGGAACGCCGTTAATCGAAATCGTTTCAGAGCCAGATATTCGCACGCCTGCAGAAGCATATGCTTACTTGGAAAAAGTAAAATCAATTATCCAGTACACAGGTGTATCTGACTGTAAGATGGAAGAAGGATCACTTCGTTGTGATGCGAATATTTCTTTACGTCCATATGGTCAAGAACAATTCGGTACAAAAGCTGAGTTGAAAAACCTAAACTCTTTCAACTACGTTCGTCGTGGTTTAGAGCACGAGCAAGTTCGCCAAGCGGAAGTACTTCTATCGGGTGGAGAAATCCTACAAGAAACACGTCGTTTTGATGAGTCAACAGGGAAAACATTGTTAATGCGTGTCAAAGAAGGATCTGACGATTATCGTTATTTCCCAGAGCCAGACTTAGTGGATCTTGTGATCGACCAAGAATGGATGGACCGTATCCGTGCAGAAATTCCGGAACTACCAGATGCTCGTAAAGAACGTTATGTAAGTGAATTAGGCTTACCAGCTTACGATGCAATGGTTTTAACTTTGACGAAAGAAATGTCCGATTTCTTTGAATCAACGATTCAATTGGGTGCGGATACGAAACTTGCTTCCAACTGGATGATGGGTGAAGTATCAGCTTATTTAAATGTTGATCAAAAAGAATTACATGACACAAAACTTACACCAGAAGGATTAGCTGGAATGATTAAGCTAATCAGCGACGGGACGATTTCTTCAAAAATCGCGAAAAAAGTATTCAAAGAACTTGCTGATAACGGTGGAACTGCTGAACAAGTCGTAAAAGACAAAGGCTTAGTTCAAATCTCAGACGAAGGTGCTCTTCGTGACATCGTGACTCAAACATTGGATGCGAACCCGCAATCAATTGAAGACTTCAAAAATGGTAAGGATCGTGCAATTGGATTCTTAGTTGGTCAAATCATGAAAGCTACAAAAGGCCAAGCTAACCCACCACTTGTAAATAAAATCTTACAAGAAGAAATTGCAAAACGATAAATTTTAAAAAACAAAGTTTGTACCTGAAAATGGTGCAAGCTTTGTTTTCAAATTTCATAACTGTGAAATAAATCGACTCCTTCAATGTGGAGTCGTTTTTTAATTGTTTGAAACTCCTAAACTAGTTGAAAAAGTGCTGATAACCCTTTATTAGTAAGTGTATTGATTCTTAAGTTATATAAAATTCGAAATAAAATTAGATTCTATAGACCTATTGTTATTTTTAAAATATGAGTTTACTTATATTCAAATTAGTCAATAGACTATTAATACTAATTTGGAGGGATTTATTAATGAAAAAGGTTTTGTTATTTACAGCTCTTATTGGATTAGGTTTTGCGGGTGGAACGATTATGCCTACGGTTATGGCAGATTCAGAGGATTCAAAAAATGAAAATTGCAACTGTGCATGTGGTCATGGTGAAACAACCGTTATGCTTATGCCAACAGGAAGTGACATGTTATTAACTACTGGTTTAATCGAAGCAATCTCAAATGATAGTGACAATTCGCTTTCAAAAGAAGAGCTGGTAACAATCTTAACTGAAATACAAAATGAACAAGCTGAATTAAATGATCAAACAGCTGTCATGGGCGTTTCAACTGAATTACCAGAAAGTGAAACTACTGCGACGGTAAACTCTTATCGAGAAATGATTCAACGTTTCATTACAAGCAGCACATCAACAACATCAGAAGAAGTGATTGAAACTGAAGAAGTTACAGGGACAAATAATGGTTTAACATCAATATTAGGAATTAGTACGATTATGAATCAAGAATCTACAAAAATAACTGAGACAAAGAAAACAAAAAATAATAACGGTTTAGGAAATGGATCAGAAGAAGCGGATGGAACAAGCAGCGACGTCAAAGGTGTTGACCCTTCAAATCCAGGTAAAGCGCAAACAAAATCAAAATCTACAACAAATAGTAAGACAAGTGTAAAATCAACAAATTCAACTAAGAACAATTCAACTTCAACTTCAACAAAATCAAAAGAGAAAAAAGAAAAAAACAATAACGGTCTTGGAAATGGTTCTGAACCAGCAGATGGAACAAGTACAGATATCAAAGGTATCGATCCTTCGAATCCAGGAAAGGGAAGTTCAAAAAATAATGCAGGCAATTAATGATTGTGATTAAGACATAATATGTATGAAACAGTGCATTTCTCATTGAATTACACTGTTTTATGCATATTACAGAATATGAAGTTAGTTAGATGTTCTCGCGAAAGTGAGGACATCTTTTTTTGTGTGAGAGGAGTTGGCGCATTCTCGATTTCGAGGGGTGTATTCGAGGATTCGCTGGGTGTATTCAAGGATTCGTCAGGCGTATTCTCCATTTCATCCACCACATTCTAGCATTCAACAGTCCAATTCAAAAATTCATGATTTCCACACAATTCAAGACGATAAAAAAACGACCCATCGACAAGTTCCTTGTCAATGAGTCGTTATATATCATCCCGTAAACACTTGATCATAAGGATATCGGTAATTCACTTTTTTCGGTTTCATTAAAATAAAGAAAATCGTCAACGGACCTATGCGTCCTACAAACATGACCATGCTCAGTAAAACTTCGCCGAGATCAGAGAGTTGTGATGTAATACCCATTGATAGTCCGACTGTACCGAATGCCGATACGACTTCAAAGGCGAGCGGTAAAAATGGTAATGTCTCCGTTACAGTTAGTAAGAATATGAATGACACCACTAGCAGTAACCCAATCGTAGTAATCGCCAATGAACGTATGACCGTTTCTAATCGAATAGAACGACCAAAGATTTCGGGCTCACCACGAGAACGTAAAAATGCCATAGTGGCTAAAAGAACGACAATGAAAGTGGTTAATTTTATTCCTGAGGCGGTAGATGCACTACCAGCTCCAATGAACATGAGAAACATTGTAAATAACAAAGTTGGATCTTCCATAACCCCATAGTCTAATGTGTTAAAACCAGCAGTACGTGGAGTTACTCCTGAAAAATAGGATGCCATTATTTTTTCATACATTGGTAAATCGCCAATCGTTTGAGCATTATTAAACTCAAGAGCAAAAATAACAAGTGTCGCAAAAATATTAATAACCACGGTCCCTGCAATCATTAACTTCGTATGTAATGACCACTGTCGGAAATATTGTTTTTGATACAAGTCGATCACGACAGTAAACCCAAGACCACCGAGTATAAAGAGTGATGACAAGATCAAGTTCACGATCGGATCGCCAACAAAGCTCATTAAATTATCAGGAAATAAAGAAAATCCTGCATTATTAAATGCAGAGATGACATGAAATAAACTCAAATAAAACGAATCCTTCAAGCCAAAATCCTCAAACCAGTAAATCGTCAAAATCATGGTGGCTACCGCTTCCACTGTTAGAACAAAAGTGAGGATTAATTTAACCAAATTGACAATCCCACCAACCGAATTTTGATTAAATGACTCCTGTAAATAAATTCGATTTTGCAGTCCCACTCGTTTTCCCAATACAATCAGCAACGCGACGGCAAATGTCATTAATCCAATCCCACCACATTGAATGAGAACCAACAAAACGAGCTCTCCGAACAATGTCAAAGTTGTCCCGGGGTCGAATACACTTAATCCAGTAACAGTCGTAGCTGAAGTAGCTACAAACAACGCATCCGTCCATGATATCCAAGTAGTCGTTGCAAATGGCAGCTTCAACAACGCCGTTCCCAGTGCAATAAGGAATAAAAAACTTCCTGCAATAGCTAGCGGAGGTGAAATCGAAAAACGTTTCTTTTTAATGGTCCTCATACAGACACTTCCTAAGTTGAAAGAATTCAAAATAATACTAAACATTATGCCTCTTTTTTAATGATGTCAATAAGAATATTTATTTATGCTTTCTCGATTATTAAATTCAGATAAGTGCGAAAATATGTAAAAGTAATTACCAACATCTGTTAACATTGAGGGGAGGTAGTAATCATAAGTGTTTAAAAAGGGAGTAAATCATGGAAATTACAATACGTAATTATGAAAAGAAAGATAAAGGTCAGCTAAAGAAATTAATGACTATTTGTTCAGAAAAAAATTTATTAAATCTCGTAGATTCGTCTAATTTAAAACTTGCTATGACGGTTTTTGCGGAAGATTTACTTGTTGGAAGTATGATTGTTTGGACCAATAAATTTCATCCTTATTGCACATATTTCAAAATTTTAATTCATCCACAATATTTAGACACGGAAATTGCAGAGAATTTATTATCGAAATTTGATGAGCTAGAAGGAATGAAATTACCACTGCAAACTTCGATATGGGAATCAGCGATAAACTTGAAAATATTATATGAAAAAGAGGGATTTAATGAAATAAGACGAACGTTTTTGACAAAATTACTCACTACCGATTTTAAAGTTCATCCAATAATTAACGTGAATTTCAGAATCAAATCACTACAAGAAATCGTTACTAATGAATTACTATTTGAAAATCTAACTGGGCTCGTTAAACGTAATTATCAACAAGCTCATTTAGTCAATCCAGTTGCGGATAAAGAATTAAGTGTTTGGAAACGACTTATTCTTTCAGAAGATATAGACCTCAATGGAAGTTATGTTTTATTAAACAATGAAGAAAGCGACATATTAGCCTATTCATTTTTTCACATACATAAAGAATTAGACACTATGGAATACGGTTGGTGCGGAGCAGATGAATATCAAAATGTTGAATTGATTCAGCAATTAATAAGGAAACAATTACAATATGCAGTTCAACACAATATAAAATCAATTGTAGGTGAGTTCGATACTACAGACTTCTATGCAATGGAAATTTTTCGTTATTTTAAAATGCCTTTATTGAAAACTTTGATTACTTATCAATATGGAGAAAGAAGTTTGAGGCAAAGTAGTGTACTACATATGGGAGATTATCTTGAAAAGTAGGTGAAAAGATGTCTGTGAAACAATATCTAAATGAAATCCTTGCAGTATTTAAAGATGAATTACATGACAATTTAGTTGGTGTTTATTTGCATTGATCTTTAGCTATGGATAGTTTCAATCCAAATAAGAGTGACGTGGATGTATTGGTTGTTTGTGAAACGGAAATCTCAAATGACATCAAGATGAGCATTATTAAGAGACTGTTAGAGGTCACATCGGGAAATGCAAATCAATTAGAAATGAGTATTGTTTTAAAAAAATATGTATCTACATTTGTCTACCCTACACCGTTTGAGTTGCATTATTTCCATCCTCAATATTTAGAAGATGAAAATTACATATGTGGAGGACCAGGCTTTGAAGATTATGATTTAGCAGCACATATGATGATTACCTATCACCGGGGAAGAAAATTATTTGGAGAAGAGATAAAAACAATCTTCAAGCCGATAAAGCGAGATTATTATATCCAATCAATAATGAATGATATTGAAGATGCACAACAAGGGATTATCAAAAATCCCGTTTATTTCACGTTAAATTTATGTAGAGTTTTGCTTTATATCAAAGAAGAAAAGATATCTTCGAAAAAAGAAGGCGGGTTATGGGGGACTAAAAATCTGCCAAGTGAATTTCAGACGATTGTCAGAGAAAGTTTAGATGTCTACATAGGAAGAACTTCAGAAACAAATTTGGATAATGACGAATTACTTCAATTCGCAAATTGGATGTTAAAGGAATGCCATAAATTGAAAGTTTTAGTTTAAAGGAGTAAATCAATGAAAACTTTGGTGCAGTCTATACTTTTGATGATAACTCTACTTTTAGTCGGTTGCGGTGTCGCTGATGGAGGAAGAGTAACGCCCCGTGAGTTTTTAAAACAATATCCTGATGCGGATGTATTCCAATTTGAAGGTCGTATTTTTAGTAATGTGACTGAAGTAGAATGGGTCAAACAAAAAACAAGTTCATACACGAAGTACGAACTTTTAGGTGAAATAGAATACCAATCAACTAAAAGATTTGGATTTAAGGACTTAACAGCAACTAAATTACCTGTTGGAACAAAATTCTATTCTACAAGTGAAGAAGGATATGGTGGTTTTTTAATCGTTGAACTTGACGGGGAAGAATACTTTTACCTAGAAATGCTAGAAGGTTAAAAGATTTATTTCGGTATGGCAACGCTGTCAGAAAGTGATTTTGAATGAGTGAATAAAGACTATGATTTGATAGACAAAATAAGCACCAACACTAGATTTTTTCTCTGTGATGGTTTTTTATTCCCTTCTAAAATCGTAAGTACTATTAATATTCAATTTCTTTCCGTTTAACATTAAATGATTCTCATCGATCCAACTAACATTGAAATCCTCCCCGGGTAATAAGAAAAGTAAATGATTTTTATTTTTTTGGAGATCTTGTATTTCGCCCACATACGCGTAATCAGTGTGAAGAATGATTCCACCCCTCAAATAAACATTTAATATTTTGTTTTTAGAGGGTGAATAAAAGGTTTGAACTTTTTCGAATTCTGAAACGTCCATAGATGATAGTTTTGGTAGGTATTTATATGAATAAAACATCGAAATAAGTATTGTGGTAAATAACGTAATAAAAAAATAAATCAAAGTCTTTTGCAGATTCATTATACTAATCCCCCCTTTAATTACCTTGACGCTTAAGTAAAACACAATGTTTCGTGAGAATGAATTAAAATGAAAAAAGGTAACTTTTGTAAATGTATTTCGTCTAAACTTTAAAGAGAATTATTGTTTACAAAAATAAGTTTGAGGAGGACCCATATGAAGAGGTCACTCGTTTTTCTAATTAGTTGTATGTTCCTAACTGCTTGCAATAATCCAACTTCGTCTACAAATCCAACTTCATTTACAAATCAACATACGATGATTGACTGGGTTGATTTCATAAAAATAAATGGAACTCAATATGAGGCCATATATTCTGCTACAATTGCCGATCAATCCTACATTGGTGAAAAAGTTGGAGAAATTGACTTCAAGGTAGCGGATAATGTATCAAACACGAAATATCAGATAAAAAATGGGGATGCTGCATTTTGGGAACCGGGAACAGAAATATTTGAAGTACTCAATATGCCTGAATTGATTGCTGTGCCAGATGAAAATGAAATTAATGGCTACCGTATCTATCATGAGGAATCTATGCAAAGAGATTATAAACAGCATTTTAAAGATTTAGATTTAGACATCGTAAACAAAGTAGAATTTTATAAGGGTTATGACAAACCTCTTGTGCTCAATACATTAAACAATACGGAAGAGATTACCGAGTTTTTTGCTTTGATTGGAGATGGGGAAATTAATTCTGAGTTCAATCCTGACATGGCCAATGGTGACCCGGAACACTATCAAATGGTTTTCTATAGCGAAGAACAAATCGCTTACAAATTTAACTTATTTTTCGATTCTAAAGTGTGGTATTGGCATCCGTGGGATACTTCAATTATTTCAAATGACATTGAAAGATTCGTTCGACCAGTGCAGTAATAATGCGAAGGAGTAAAAATCAAATGAATCCAAATAAATTATTTATGACAACGTTGTCCATCTTTACGATAAGTATGCTGCTCATAGGTTGTACTAATAAAGAAGCCGATTTGGTGGAAGTCCAAGGAGATGGATTGACCTACAGTGAGTATTTTAAAAATGTCGACGAATTGGATACGAGAGAAAATGTAACCTATTTTAAACCGCTTAAGATCGACAAATTTATGAATGCTGCACCGGATTCGTTAGAAAACGGAATTCACCCTATAGATACAATGAAGCTACCATTTGAGCCAAATGAGCAATCTGTGTATTTGGTTACTTCTGAAGATAAAAAGAGTAACGTACAAAATCAAGTTCAATTCACCTATTTAAGCAATGATGTATATGAACAAGCTGAAGAGTTTTATATTGTTTCGATAACGGACGTAAATGAAAACCCTTTAGAAAAGTATGATTTTTCAAACGAAAAACAAGATACATTAGGCAATGAATTGAGAAGAGAAGTATTAATTGAAGATACTCCAATATTCCATCAAGTGAGAACGACAAATGGATCGCTCGTCTACACCTACTATCAATACAACAAAGACAAAAACGAAATAGCGACAGTCGTCACCTCTGCAAATGAATTATATACCTTCTATAAGGGACGAATTTATCATGCTGGTTACCAGATAAACAATGAAAACAACACTGAAAAATCTCGAGAAGAAATCCTAAAATTGTTTCGTGAATTTGTTTTAGGTCAAGGTAAATAGATAAATAGGAGAAAATCTTGGGAGGAAATGCACCAGAGTTTTAATATTAACCAATTTCCTACTTTCCGCGTGCCAGGCTTTCAAACAAATATATTTATTTTTTGGGGAGGGATTCATATTATTCAAGCAGTATTTTTTGATTTGTATGAAACATTGATTACTGAATGGTATGGCGATCAAAAGAAGGCCACATATTCCGTCGCTAAATTGGGATTAGGTGAGCATGTTTATAAAAAAGAATGGGCAGAAAGAATAGATCGAAGAATGACAGGGGCGTTTGAAAATCATCAATCTGCTTTAGAGGATATTTTAAAGAGTAATAATCAAACAGTCGATAAAAGTATAATTGATGAAATTCATTTACAAAGAGTTCATGTGAAAACTGTTCCATTTCTAAATATTGATAGCGAGATTATAAATACTCTTCATCTCTTAAAGAACATGAATATAAAACTTGGCTTAATTAGCAACTGTGCTCCAGAAGAAGTGGAGAGTTGGTCTCGATCTCCACTTGCAGAGATATTTGATACTACTATTTTTTCATACAAAGTGAAATATGCTAAACCAAACCCCAAAATATACTCAATTGCATGTGAAGCATTACAAGTTGCCCCTCAAGATTCAATCTTTATTGGCGATGGAGGTTCTAATGAATTACAAGGTGCTGCTGATGTTGGAATGAATTCCTATCAAGCGACATGGTTCAGGCAATCAATTTTCCAAGGGGATGTTTTTCCAAAGTTAAATAATCCAGGGGAAGTAATCGGTATAGTGAAGTCGAAATTTGAGGTGTAAAAGTGAAAAGATTCTTTCTAGTAATTGGTTTCATCATATCACTGTCATTATTAGCAGGGTGCCAGCAACCTACACAAACGGAAGATTTGAATGCCGAGGAAGATTTGAAAGATTTTATTGAGCCTGAACCATCTGAATGGGTCAAATATTCAAAGATTGTTAGAGAGTATATGTACTATCGAACACAAGCGGTCGTTAAAAATGATATTCAAATTTTGTGGAACCAATATCCGAGATTGAAAAACGATATCGATTTCAATGAAGGCGTTAACGTCGAGAAAGAAGAGATGGAATCCTTAAATAAACATTTTGACTTAATAGATGCCAATTACAATATCGAAAGTTATGGTCGAATGAAAGTCAATATGATAGACGATCAAAATGCTATCGTTCTTGTTCATGGCAGCATTGTCTATTTAAGAAAGGACTTTGATGAGTCTGGAGGAGAGTATGTAATGAAGATTTTCTTGGAAAAAACGAACAGTCAATGGACTGTAGTGAAAACAGACGAATACACGCAAGAAGAGTACAAAGAATGGTTCAATAGCCAAAATTAAGCTTATTTTTCCGAAAACTTTGGCTTGGGAAATAAACGAATATTACATGAGGGGAAGAGATAGATTGTACACCGAATTATACGGTAGTTTCAATTCAGCCATATATACTTTTTTGTTTTGGTGGGTAGTTTTTCTCGTATTTCAGAGAATAACAAATCGCTATCCTTACAATAACAGTTGGAAGAAAGATATTATTCTAACATTTATCCAAAGTGCGATTGTATTACTTTTACTACCTGTATTAGCAATTATTTTTAGACATTAGGTTGTAATCATAATGAAATTGAGTATGGATGGGCTGATATTCCGCACTAAGGAGGGATTTGAATGACAGATAAAAAACCGATGAATGATGTAATTGACCATATGAGTAATATAGAAGGAAGTGTGCCTGCCCAAATCGAATGAATAAATTGCCTAAACCGTTGCGATTCTTTGGTTATTTCGTATTCGGCTTTTTTGCCATTTCAATCGTTATCGTGATCATCGGAAATTTATTGAACTAATTACGATATAAGATTTTTCTAAAATTAGGGGGCGATTATATGAATAAACTCACTAAGATATTTGTTTTATTTTTATCTTTACTAATTGTTGCTGGTTGTACAAATCAAGAGGTGAAAATTCCTGATACTGCACCTGACTTTATTCAAAAAAGTGATTTTCAAAGCATTGATTGGCAAAAGAAAGCAGTTGAATTTGGTGAATATGGTGTCATCGGAAATGAAAATAAATCCGGTGTAATCGGTGCGGATATGCCGAGCTTAGATAGACAAAAGTGGATGTGGCACCTTTGGGATATACCGCCAAATGAAGAATTAACGATAGTGGGCTTTCATAAAGAAACCCAAAAAGTCTATCCCCTTTTACTTGAAGATTCTTGGTCTTTGATACTAAGTGGACCTAATAATGGAGCAGATTCTCATTCACCATCTTCTGTTAAAATACCAGAAAAAGGAGAATGGGCTATTTTACTTTATATAGACGATAAATTATTTGATACCTTGATTTATGAAATTAATGAGTAATAACATTTAATTACAGAAGAGTAATCAGAAAGTGTTCTCAACTATCAATGTGAGGTGATTTAAGCATGAAAATTAGAAAGGCCGATATTGCTGATGTCAATGGAATAGCTAAGGTCCACGTGGATAGTTGGAGAACTACTTATAGGGATATTATTTCTAATGAATTTTTAAACAAGTTGTCATATGAAAGCCGAGAAAAATTATGGGCATCAAATATGTCGAATATGAATGTGTATATAACTGAAAGCGATGAAGGTGACATTGTAGGGTTTTCCACTGGGGGTAAAGAAAGAAGTGGGAATTACACAGGAACTGACGGAGAACTTTACGCCATTTACATTTTAAAAGAATATCAAGGACAGGGAATGGGTAAATTGCTCGTGAAACCTGTCATTGATGAACTATTAAGCTTAAATATAAATTCAATGTTGGTACTAGTATTGGAGAAAAACAACTCTTGTCAGTTCTATGAGGCACTTGGTGGAAAACGATTAGATTGGATCGAGGTAGAAATTGATGGAGACAAACTAAACGAAATTGTGTATGAATGGGCTGATATCCGAGCCATTCAATTGTAGCGAAGGGAAAACTAATATGAAGCAACTAATACCGGAGTTAGTAACTGAAGTAATGAGTAATTATATTTCATTAATAAATAAACGATTTCCAAATCTCCTTGAAGGAGTTTATATTCAGGGATCAATTGCATTAGATGCTTATGTTAAAGGTAGTAGTGATATTGATTTCGTTACAGTAATGAGTCGACGTTTATTAGAGGTTGATATCGATGTATTATCTGAAATACATCGAGAAATTGCGCATACATACAACTCTATTGAAATGGATGGAGTCTATATTGTTTGGGATGATCTTGGCAAGGTGGCTATTCATGAAAATAGCTATCCTGTTTATAACAGTGGGGAAATCAGAATTGAATCATACATAAATCCGATCACGTGGTGGCTGTTAAAAACAAAGGGCATTTGCATTGTAGGACCGGAATGTACATCGTTCACATATGAGATAAGTCCACGTGAATTATTAGCCTATGTTAATAGCAACATGAATACGTATTGGGCAAATCGAACAACGAGTTTGGAGAGTGCTTTTGGTGAAATAAACAAATACTCGTTGGAAGAGATTGATACTACAATCGAATGGTCAGTCCTTGGATTATTACGTCAATATTATACATTGATGGAACAGGACATCACTTCAAAAGTTGATGCAGGTGAATATGGTTTAAAGCATGTACCAACTGAGTGGCATCCAATTATTAATGAAGCAATTAACATTCGTAAGGGAGTTAAAAATAACCATTACACTTCTGACGAGCAGCGAGTGAAGGATACAATCGGGTTTTCAAAGTACATAATTAGGTATTGTAACTCTCATTTATTAAAAGTGTAATTTACTAAGGGGATTTTAGGATGAACATTCAACTACATCCAACTAGAGAACAAATTGCTAGTTGCCCATTGAGTATGTCGTAGTTGCTCAATCTGATTGGATTAATAAGTTAGAACCGAAAGAAAAAGAAAAGCTTCTGCTATTACAAGTAGAAGTGGGAAGAGGCTTGATTGTACCAACCAAGTTAATTTCAGATTTAAGTATCATCCCCAAAGAACATATTGTAAAAAAAGATGAAGAACTTTACATTGTTATTCAACATGACATGTGGAATAAGCTTCCGATTACTGCTAGAGAACAAATCATAAAATCTTATGCATTGGAATGGGATAGTTGGAATTCAATAGAAGTCCCTATAGGAGTACCAAGACATATTAAGAAATATGCAAATACATTCTCAACAGATGCCGGTGCAAATTGTTTAGCAGCAACTCTATATGCAATTAGTAATTCTCCAATAAACCAGGAGTGGATAATTCACGAATGGATTCATCAACAAACATTCGTCAAGGGAATTGAAAATGCAGGGTATGTAAAAACGTACGATGAATTTCAAGACGGTGATGTCGTTACTTGGGTTAACGAAGCGGGAACTATTCAACACGCATCGTATTATTTAGGGAACAAACTGTTTTTCAATAAAAATGGACAAACCTTCTTTAACCCATGGAAAATTGTTCACTGGGATGTACTAAAGAAAGAGTGGGAAAGATACTCTGTTCAAAGTTACAGGAAAAAGGATAAATTCATTGATTAAACCACTTTTCATTTCTTTCCCAGCTGGAATTCAGTTTGTTTTTCCTAGAGTTATATCTACAACTTGAAATTCCTTGTTCAACTAATATGAACCGTTGATGCAATAAAAAAAGCTCCCTAAGAAGCACGGTAAACTTAAATTAAAATACCTGTTAGTAAGGATATATTTATTGTTTATTTGACTTATTTATTTGTTTTACACAATCTTTGATCGTATCTATGACAACTCTTGGCTCTGACAATTGCGGAAAATGTCCACTTTTTTCAGCTACAATGTGTTTGCTGTTTTTTGACAATGAAAGTAATTCTAATTGATTTTCTAGGCGCTTTATCCGAACTTCCTCTGGCATCATTCGGTTTTCTTTACCACCTGTAAGAACAAATACAGGTACTTCGGGAAAAAATTCTATTTGTTGTATTTGATTGACTGTTTCTTTGACAAAATTCACTTCATTGAATTGTTTATAAGAAGAAAAGGAATCAAATATTGTGAACATTTTATTTAATGCTTTTACAGTCTTCCCTTGATATTCGTTTAAACTTAGGTCCTTTGGGTGGCTGGATTCTAAAAAGACAATTCCTGCCACCTCCTTGGGGTAAAGTCGAGCATACAAATTTGCATACATTCCACCTAACGAATGCCCAACTAATAAGAATGGAGATTCAAACCCCACCATGTTTAATGCTTCACGAAGTGCTTTAACAATGGTTAGACCATCTTGAGGTTCTTTTGGATGATCACTACCACCAATACCAAAACGATTATAAGAAAATACAGATGCAGATTCCGAAATTTCCGGTAGTATTTTCATCCAACCTTCTATCGGTCCCATACCACCGTTAATCAAAACTATGTTTGGTTTTCCATTCCCGCTAATATTATATTGTAACTTCCCTTTTGATGTTTCAATAGTGCATTTCTTAATTTTCAAATGTTACACCTCATTTGGTTTAGTTGTCTTTAATTTGTTTCCATTTGTCATAAACTATTTTGATTAATAAAAGACCTAACAAATTTAATACATCTATTTATGAGATTACCATATATTTGATAAATCCTCTTATCATTTAAAGAGAAACTGTACGGTTTAAAAGGATTCAAATAAGGACGCATATCCAACAAAGGATTGCTTCCATTTTTAATAAAAGATTGAGTAATCCGCGGTTATTTGAAATAATTGGAATTGAGTAAATAGGTAGAAAAAGGATGGTTGATATGAAAACATTGGATAACAAGAGGTACATTGTCGAAGAAAAAATCGGTTATACACCGATGATTGGAAGACTACTCTCAATGATGGAGTATACGAGGCTGACAACATTAGAAGCAGTAAATGATTTAACGCAAGAACAGTTGGATTATCGAATAGATGGGAAGGGTAATTCAATCGGGGCCCTGTTATATCATATGGCAAGTTTGGAAGAAATCTATGTAATCACATCATTAGAAGACCGTGATCCGAATGAAGAAGAGGAGCAAAGGTTAACTGTGGGTTTAGAACTTGGTGAAAAAGCACATGAAGAATTACATGGTAAAGAAATAGAATTCTATAAGCAAAAGTTAGACGTCGTTAGGAAACGAACGCTCGAATTATTTCAGGGGATTGAGGATACTTGGTTAGACAAAGTTACGCCGCTTGGACCTGAATATTTAGCGAATAATTATTTTAAATGGTTCCATGTTTTTGAAGATGAATTAAATCATCGGGGACAAATAAACCTCATTCGAAATCATATGAAAAGGAAATAGAAGCTTCTATAGTTTCAACGAAATGGAGAATTAGTAAATGACAGATATATCAATTGTAAAAGCAGCTATTCAGGATGCAGAAAAATTAACAGAAATTATGAAAATCACTTTTGATGAAGAAGCAAAGAAATGGCTATCAGATCAAAAAGGTGTAATAGATTACAATATTCAACCCCCTGGATATTCATCAAAAGAAATGAATTTGTATATGATTAACCATTTAAACTATTTTAAGGTTTTATGGAATGAAGAAATTGTTGGTGGAATTATCGTGACGATCTCAGGGAAATCGTATGGAAGAATTGACCGAATCTTTATTGAACCAAAATCTCAAGGCAAAGGGATTGGTTCAACTGTTATTACGTTAATTGAAAAAGAGTTTCCGAATGTTAGAGCTTGGGATTTAGAAACTTCGAGTAGGCAAATCAGTAACCATCGCTTTTATGAAAAAATGGGCTATCGAACAACCTTTGAAACTGAAGATGAATTTTGTTACATCAAACGACTAGCAACTTCAAATCAACAGGACAACTTAATCGAAAATGAAGACATCTCGAATAGACAATATGAAAATTGCAACATGTCAAACACGGAAGGTTACCAAGTGAATTTGCAAGGTAGCTCTTTTAGCAATAGCAATTTAATGAGTAGTCATGTCAGTAACTGTAATCTAAGCCAATCAACGTTCAAAAATATTAACTTTAGGAATGCACTTTTTGCCGATCTTAATCTTTCTAAAAGTGAATTTATCCATGTCACATTAAGTGGAGTGCGTTTTTCCGATACTAATCTTGGAGACATAACAGATCCGATTTCATTTGAAAGGTGCAATCTTGAAGGCGGAAAACTGACTAATTGTAATCTCAAAGATGTTGAAATAACGGATAGTGAAATGAAAGGCATGAAAATAAATAATATTCCAATTGAAGAGCTTCTTGAAGCCTATACTCAATTGAAAATGAAACAATCCTTACACGGTACCGTCTAATTTATGGAAGGAGATTTCATACAGAAACAGAAGATTTACAGCGGTTAATTATGGGGGAATTGAAATGAATACAACGACACTAAAGACGAACAAGAAAAGCTGGGATGATGTAGCAGAACGATTTTTCGGGAGAAATCCTTTGCCTGAATATGGTCCAATGGCACCGAGTGAAAATGATTTGAATTTATTAGGCGATGTCACAAATCTTAAAGTTTTAGATATTGGATGTGGAAGTGGGCATTCATTACAATACATGAACCAAAGAAATGCTTCTGAATTATGGGGAATAGATCTTTCTAAAAAGCAAATTGATACAGCAAAAGTTGTATTAGAAAATTCCACTGTACCCTTGCATTTATTTGAATCGCCAATGGAAGAGAACCCAGGAATACCAGAAAACTATTTTGATATCGTATATTCCATTTACGCTTTAGGATGGACGACTGATTTGAATAAAACCATATCGAACGTCAGTAAATATTTGAAAAAGGGTGGAATCTTTGTTTTTAGTTGGGAACACCCACTATATAGCCGCATAAGTAATATAGATGGAACTCTCGTTGTGAATAAATCATATCACGAAGAAGGCGCATATGATCACCAGGCATGGAACCATCCAGCGATTATGCAGCAGTTTAAGTTAAGTACATACATGAATACACTTGTCGAAAACGGCTTTAAAATTGAGAAGGTTATAGAAGATGTATGTTGCTCGGATGAAGATCTAAAGCGACATTCAAATCGATGGTATTCATTAGAAAAGGCAAAAGTAGTACCCACTACGATTATTATTAAGAGTGCAAAGCTCTAGTGTAAATTTCATTGATGTTGTGAGAGGGTGAGCACTTGACTATATACGGAGAAGATTTATTTAAAGGAGCAGCGACCTATTATTCAAAATACAGACCCATGTATTCGCCAATGCTTATCAGGTATTTAGTTGAGAGATTTTCTCTCAATGGAGAGCAGCAAGTGATGGATTTAGGTTGTGGTCCAGGGAACCTTACAATAAGGCTAGCGGATTGGTGTAATAAGATTGTTGGTGTTGATCCTGAAAACGAAATGATAAAAGAAGCAAAACGTCTCCATAGTGAATTAAGAATTGGGGACATTCACTGGTTTAATGGAGATTTAGAACAGTATAGAGCTCAACATCACGAAAAGTTTGAGCTTGTGACCATCGCAAAGGCTTTTCACTGGATGGATCGTTCTAAAGTGTTAGAAGACTTATATGACATGCTGAATAATGGCGGTGGTATTGCAATCATTGATAATTTTGAACCTGACAAAAAACAAGCGGAATGGCAAGAAAGAATGAATGAAGTAATTGAAAAATGGTATGGGAGTAAAAGAAGAGCAGGTAATACAACATTCACACATCCAGTTTCACGACATGAAGATGTGATATCAAATTCGAGATTCAAACTCGAAATGCATGAATTCCCTTCATATGAAATCAATTGGACAATTGAATCAATACTCGGAAATTTATATTCAACTTCGTTTGGTTCTAAACGCTTTCTAGGCGATCGAGTGAAAGAGTTTGAAAGTGAACTAAAAGCAGCTCTGTTAGAAATAAATAAAACCGATGAGTTTAAAGAAAAGATGAACTTATCTATAAAGATGGCAATAAAAGCATAAGTCTCCAATGAAGAAGGAGGTACTCTTTATCAATAAAAGCAAATGGCTAATTCTGTTGATTATCATGATTTGGGTTTCAGGTTGTACTGAAGTTGAAAAAAGCACAGGATTCGAACAGAGTTATGACGACATAAGAAAAATCGCATGGGATTATTTAAATGAACAAGGTTGGAATAAAAGCGCTGGAGATTGGAGAAGTGTGGTCGTCTTGAAAACCGTTGTTAATGATGACTTCGAATTAATAGACAAAAGTTATCTAGGAAAGGAAGCATTTTCTGTTTCTTTTACAGACAAAGATCAAGTGTTGGTTGGGACACCAACCATTCTAGTCGATCCAACAACAAATAAAGTAATTGGTCATATGCCTGGGGAATAGCGGTGGGTTACTTCGAAAAGAGGGGAATTAATTTGAATAAAGGGTGGGTTAAAAAAAGTAAGAGTACTTTTTCATTAGTGTTATTGCTATCTTTTGTCTTCTTCAGTTATTCACCAAATACGAGTTATGCCTGTTCTTGTGAAGAACCTGGTTCTGTTCAAGAAGAATTCAACCAAAGTGCAGCCGTGTTCTCGGGCAAAGTGATTGGAGTCATTGATAAAAATAAATTCAATCCCATACAATCTTCGTCTGATCCCATTGGTATTGTTTTTGAAGTTGATGACGTGTGGAAAGGAATTAATCAAACACAAGTTATCGTTTATACATCAAGATTTTCAGAGAGTTGTGGTTATGAATTTACTACAACTAAATATCTAGTCTATGCAAATGAATCTGATGGAGATTTAAGCGTAAGTTTGTGTTCTCGAACAACTTTGTTATCCGCTGCTCAAGAGGATCTAAATGAATTAGGTTTGGGAGATAAGCCGACTGAAGAAGTGAAAATAGACTTAAATGATACAGAAGAGGAAAGTATATTCCCTACAAAGAGAATCATTTTTTCCATTGCCATATTAATCATGTTGATAGTATCTGCGATTTACATTATCCGTCGTGTTGAGAAAAGGAACTTGAAGGGATAATAAAATTTGAAACATAAATAATATCAATCTTCTTCAGCTAATGAATTGATGTACATCATGAAGGTATGTACTTTACATCAGTAATTAAGAAAAGAAGTGAGTAGGGGATGAGCAAAATAGATAAGTTCATAAATTGGTTTATTGCCTCGTTTATATTGGGAATATTAGGGCTCGTAGCAGTATTCTTCGTGGAAGATATAGCAAGGATAACTGGTGAATTCAATCGAGCCATTTTATTAATTGGCACTATAACTGTATTCATTTTAATTCTAACTTCTTTATTTAGCCTTATTAAAGCAAATTCAAATAGAATTAAAAGAGAATTAGTTATTTCTGCATTATTTGCGCTAATTCCTTTATCAGCATTAATATTTAATGGCTTAATTTTTACTGTCTATTTTATAGGGAAGTAAAGTGCTCTTGTGAAGAATTTACTAAAAGTACCGGATGCTTCAGTTGAAGAAGGACAGCTTTACGCTAAACAAGTTGTTTGGCGTTTTTTATATTCTTAAATAGGCACCAATATGGATGTGTAAATACCTGGTCGATACCTAGTATGGAATTGAAACAAGTGTTGTTATAACAATAAAAAATAGACATCCAATTGATTTAATAATTGGATGTCTATTTCAAGTTCTAATAGCAAGTTAGTGCCTAAAAATTGAACGGTTTCCCGTTTTAAGAAGAATATTTTTTATTCAATTTCTCAATATTTCGCCAGCGGTCTCGTTGGAAATAGGTAACGATAAAAACGACCCATAAAATTATAGTTGAAAATAGGATGATCCAAAAAAGAGGATGGTCCAAAAAAGCAATTCTTACGATAACTGTATGAAGTAATACTAAGGAAAAACTAACACCTGGCCAACCTTTCTCCCCAACATAAGACATAGCAGTGCCAAAAATAAGAATCAATAATACCGGTAGCCAAAACACAGATATCCCCCTAACTATCCCCCACAATAATTTCTAATTTATCCACAACTCTAATATTAAATTTGTTATATTTAGAATATACAAAAATAACATATTTTACAATCTGATGAATTAAATTGAAAATCTCCTATGAAGGACGAAACCTTGTTAGAAAATAAAAGTCTAATGAAGAAAGGGAGGTTTGATTGATGAAATGTAAGAAATGGTTGTTCATATTGTTCCTGTTTTCTTCATTAGCATTATCGGCATGTACCAGTGGGGCTGCCAAAGATGAAGAATTCCCCCCAACTATGAATGGAGTCGTTCTGATTAACAATCAAGAATACGACATGAAAAGAGGCGGTTATAGATGGACGAAGGAAAGTGGCAATGATACACAGACTATAACTACTGATGCTGCTTCACCCAATCAAATTGCAGAGGAACTAACAGCTATCCAAATGAAAGATGGTTCAAATATTACTGTAGAGGTAGAGGAAAATCCAGAGTTATCCGTTTACCAATGGAATGAAAATGAAAGGATTAATAACATTCCATTAAAGAATAATAAATTCTCTCCCCGATCAACCAAAGGACGATATATTTATGAAGTAATTGCAGATTGGTCAAATGGTCATGTAAGAGGTGAAGTATCCTACACGTTTGTAGTTGAGATGAAATAATTAGAAAAAAGGTGAACGACTTTGAGTAAATTCCAACCAGAATCGACTGATCCAAGAGGGAAAATGAATCTAAAAACAATCACTTTCATACATCTTGTTATGGGGTTAATTGGAGTAATGCTATTCTTCTGGACGACAGTTTATAAAGGAATTTCAATCTATTACATGATTCATTTCTTTATTATCTACATCGTATTGACGGTCATTTCTTTAATCTTTTGGAAATATAAATTATTCATATCTTACTTTATATCACTATTATTGTATTCCTATTATTTATTAATGGTAATAGATACAGAGGATGAATCTTTTTGGTTGTATTATCTTTTTTTATTAATGCCTATGGCCGTCATATTTTTAGCTCATGTCGTACTCATAGATATTGTAGTGAAAGGTTTTAGAAAAGAATTCAAGCTTTAACAAATTTCTGTTTACAGCAATTTGAAATAGTATTTATGGGGTGTTTATATGTCTTTTATCGGTTTACAAAGACTCGCAATACTGAAGGTTTCACGAGACGAAATTGGGAGATATGTGAAATTCAAGGCAAATCTATCAGTTGGTACATTGGAATTCCGATGCGAATTAGATGCACCAACGTATAAACATCTTAGAAAAGCAGTTGATACTAAATATTTTGATTCACTTGCTACCGAATATCACTACGATTTAATACTAACCTATCAAAGAAATGAAATGGTCGATTCTGATTCAACTGGTTTACCGTTTAAAGGCGTAATTAGATGCACTCAAGGCGATCGAGCAATTCAAATGGAGTTCCCCTGCTCAGAGCGATTTGCCGGTAATATGGAGTGGTTCAGAAAAGAAGTAGAAAGTATCGAAGACATTCAACATCTTGCATGGGCAAATTTTTCTTAGTTTTGATTTAGTATGAGATTTTTAATAAAGAATTTGGAGGGTAATATGAAATATTTCATCATGTTTTTATTGTCATTGGTTGTCTTTCTAATCATCTTTACATCATTAGGATATTTAAAAAGCGATTTATGGTTTTTATTTATTTATGGATTCCAATGGGTTACTGAATTTATACTTCCTTGGTTAATTGTATTCCTACTAATATTCATCGCAAAAAATACGGTCAACGGTAAAGAATAGGAGGAGTTTTTTTGAAGAGTCCAATATTAAATCAAATCGGCACTGTTTTTATTCCAGTAAGTGAAATTGATAAAGCGAGGGACTGGTATTGTGACCTACTAAGTATACCAGCTAACGGAAACATCCAGTTTGGACATATTTATGTGATACCCATGAATGGAACGGGGATCGTATTAGACAGCAAAATTTATTCGCCAGATAAGGTAATAAAAACGCCGTTGTTTCATTTCAACACAGAGAATATTGAAGAAGCATATAAGTATATGAAGGAGAAGAACATTAATTTACTAACTGAGATTGAACATGAACACTATTTTAATTTTGCCGATCCAGACGGAAATCATTTGATGATCTGTAAATGTTAATAGTTTTTGAAGCAGTAAATGGTCAGGAATTAAAATTCAATAATTATGCTCTTTAGGGGAGTTGAATATCATTAACTATTTCAAATGGATTTTAATATCAATCTTGTCACTCTTCATCATATGGTACACATTCGAATTTATTAGATATAGCCAGTATGATATGAAGAAACAAATTGAGGAAGTTAATGACGATATCTTGGTATTAGCTGTATTAAAAATTAAGCCAGATGAAAGTTATATGCTAGTAGAGGCAAAGATTACAGATAAAACAGTCATTACTGGATTGGGCGTTAATCGTTTTTTGATCGACGACATTACGGATTTAAAACATGGTCAAAAAGTGAGAGTTTGGGTTTCAGAGGATGATAAGAACATTGCTGAAAAAGTGGTCGTATATAATCTTATCAATTTCAATTAACTAATGAAGTAAAAAGGGAGTGAAGTGATGGATCGGTTTTTACTAGCTTTCGGTTTAATAGTATTTGTGATTAGCTTCATCTTCTTGGTGATGAATTTTGTTGTAGAATATGATGGACAGACTTTTATTGTATCAGTATTGGGAATACTTAATGCCAGTATAGCCATTTGCGTTTCTGAAATTTTGAATAAAGTAAATAATATAAGTAAGGCTTAATTTTAAAAGGATCCAATACTTATAAATTGATGTATTAATGAATTAATTAGTAGACAAATACAAGATGAATTCAATCGAGGATTAGTCAGAACTGTAAATCTAATGGAGATAATTTTGAAGGAGTAAAATTCAAATGCAATTAAATAATATCGATATTAAAGAACGAATGAAATATTATAACGTTGCAGGTTTAAGTCTAACTTTAATAAATGATGGTCAAATTAGCGATAGCAGTAGTTTTGGTGTACTTGAAGCGGAAACTAGTAAAAAGGTTGACGGCAATTCTATATTTAATGCTTGCTCAATTAGTAAGTGCTTAACATCGATTCTCGTTTTAAAGTTATCCGACCAAGGATTACTCGATATCAATGACAACGTGAATAATAGATTAACATCATGGAAGGTTCCTGAAAATGAGTTTACACAAACGAAAAAGATAACGATACGAAACCTTCTTAGTCATGAATCAGGAATCGTTGATCCAGAAGGTAGTTTTAGTAATTTGAACACTACGCATGGTGTTCCAAACATGATTGATTTATTAATGGGAAAAACTTCGTATTGTAATGATCCTATTGAGGTAAAGTTTATACCAGAAACCGACTTTCAATATTCGGACGCAGGATTTTGCATCATTCAACAACTGATTGAAGACATTTATGAAATGCCGTTTGGGGAAATAATGAAAGAATATCTATTTGCTCCTTTACAAATGAATAGCAGTACATACGAAATAATACTTTCTGATGCTATCAAAGGGAAAGTTTCTTGTGGCCATAATAAAGACGGGAATGTAGTGAAAGAGAAATATCCGATATATCCGTACGCGGCAGCATCTGGACTGTGGACTACCCCTACAGATATAGGTAATTTAGTTTTGGAGCTAATGAGTTCTCTTCAAGGCGAGAGTAAACTTGGTCTCTCGAAAAACAGTGTCAAAGCATTATTTGACTCAAAAGGTTGTAAGGGCTGGAATGGTCTAGGGATGTTTTTAGATGGATCAGAACAAGTACTTGAAATTTCTTCGTTAGGTTGGGGTGTTGGTTTTCAATGTATGATAGTCGCATTCCCATATTTAGAAAAGGGAGCAATCATTATGACGAATACAGACTTAGGTGTTCATCAACTAAAAGGAATTATTGGAGAAATTTATTCATCTTTGAAGTAAATTAGCTTAAGTTTAGCAACGCATATTCATTCAATAAAATGAAGAGGAAACAATAATATGCCATTAATAAAACACGAAATTTATATAGAAGCACCTATTCATGTTTGTTTTGATTTAGCGAGAAACATTCAAATACATATGGAAACCACATCAAAGACTAAGGAAAGAGCAATTGGTGGAGTAACTGAAGGATTGATTGAGTTAGGTGAAAGCGTTACGTGGGAAGCGGTGCATTTAGGAATAAAACAAAAGTTGACTGCGAAGATTACTGAAATGGAAAAGCCATACCGATTTACGGATGAAATGGTGAAAGGCGCATTCCATTCGTTTAAACATACACACGAATTTATTGAAAGTGGTCCGGGTACTGTCATGAAGGATGAATTTGCATACATTTCACCGCTAGGCTTGTTAGGCAGACTAGCCGATAGACTATTCCTAGAGAAATACATGCAGGCATTTATTGTGAATCGAGCTTTAGCATTAAAAGAAATAGCAGAAAAAATGCAAGCAAATTAATTAATTAATTGCATAGGTGAGGTGATCGCTATGAATGAAAAATTAAATCACGCAATAAAACTTAGAGAGTCTGGGCAATTAGAGAAGTCAAATAGTGTTCTAACTGAGTTGGTTCAAAGCTTTCCAACCGATGCCTATATTAATTACCAATGTGCATGGAGTTTTGACGTCATGGGCGAGGAATCAAAAGCGGTTCCTTATTATGAAAAGGCAATTGAATTGGGTCTATCAGGAAAAGATTTAGAGGGAGCAATTATAGGTTTAGGAAGTACATATCGAACACTTGGACAATATGAAAATTCACATGGTATTTTTATAAAAGGATTGGAGCTTTTTCCAGACAATCAAGCAATCAAAGTATTCTTTTCGATGACATTATATAACTTACAAAAACATAGTTCAGCTATGGAGATTCTTTTAAATTCTTTAGTAGATACTTCTGCTGATCAAGATATTCATAAATACAAGAAAGCAATCACATTCTATGCAGATAAGTTGGATGAAACATGGGAGTAACTTTCCATTCCATCCTTTCAGAACTCAATTCTAATAAATTCCCTAACAAATTATTAAAAGATATTAAAAGTAAACATATGAGCGGAAAATCTTCAAACGAATAAATTGGATGGAATATAAATAGAGAGAAGGAATCCTATGAATAATCGTGAAGATGTAAATAAAAGCAATAAGAATAAATTCACATCTTTTTTTTTCGATTCGGTTCCTAAAATTATTACTTCCGGTGCCTATGTTTATTATAAAAGATATTTTGTTTTCCAAGTTGGACCAACTAAAAGTAGAGATATGCTAGGTGTTGTTCGACTAGGGGGACATTTAGAAGGTAGTGAAACAGCGTTAGAAGCGGTACAACGAGAAGTATTCGAAGAGTCTTCTCTTCTTATTAACCCTGTAGAAACATCGGCAATGTATATGATAAATCTAGGTGTGGAAGAACCAGTAAGAATTGAAGTCAAAAATGAATTGTTACCTATATTACTCATGGAACGCCCAGATGAATTTTATTCCGTAATGTATTTATCTCACGCCATAAATAACCCAAAGCCATCTTCAGAAACAAAGGGACTCATTTTTCTTACTCCAAATCAGGTACATCAAATCTGCGACAGTCGTATCACCTTAAGAGATTACCTTAATAACGATGGTTTAGTCATGTTAAGAACTGATATAAATGAAGAACTAGTACTTGAACCCTTTCCACAATTGCGTTTTCTATCCTTTCTTCTAAAACAGGAAAGTAAATTAATGAATGATTTTATGAAATCTAAAGTAGAACTGGGGGAGGATGTTTATGAATGACCATGAAAATTCAAGTCAACGTCATAGCAGAGAGAAAAACCCATTTCCTCACTTATCTGATTCCATTAACCGTTCCATGGTAGGCGATTTAACAGCATTCACAAAAGGTGGATGTATGGAGAAAATCATATTTATTGTTATTATCATAATAGGATTTTTGATTCTATCTAAGTGTTCTACATAGTTAGCTTTTACAAATAAAAAAGGTACTGCCACCAACCCTAAAGTTAGTAGAAGTACCTTTCATATGAAGCGTAAAATGAATTCAGTATACGAAGTATTGAATAGAAAAGCTATTCTACGACTTACTCTTCGCCTTCTTCGCCTTCTGTTTCTTCATTTTTGTTTTCATCATCCACATCGTCCATCTCTTCACCGTCGTCTACGCCGTTGTCTTGGTCAACACCGTCGCCACATCCAGTTAATCCTGCTAATACTAATCCGCCTGCAAATCCACTAGCTAATAATTTCTTTTTCCACTCTGCCATTTTTGTTTCCTCCTCAAATTTATTGTTTTTGTTTTGCTTGTGTTCTAGTTGAAATTTACCCCTAGAAAATAAATCTAAAACATAACAATTGAAAATATTTTTAAAAAACTGTTTTTTGGACAATAACTTATTCGACAAAATCCTTACAGCCAAAAGGATTTGAAGCTCAAAATTGATTCCTATATTTTTTATGAGTAAACTGTAAAAAAGGAGTTGGAAACCGAATGAAAACCGAAAAACAATACTTCGATGAAGCCATTTCGCTGCAAACATATATGGAGAAAATGGATCAACATAAAGAAAATAGTGAGCGTGTATATGAGCAATTTCATGTCCCTCAAGATGATGAATTTATTTCATTATTAAAAGAAAAAGGACCAAGCATTTTAGCGATTACTGAAGATTGGTGTGGCGATGCAATGATGAATAATGCGATTTTACGTCGAATAGCAGAAGCAGCAAGTATCGATGTGAACGTCGTATATCGTGACCAAACATTGGATTTAATGGATCGATACTTAACAAATGGTGGCCGTTCAATTCCGATCTATTTGCTTTTGAATAAAGATGGCGAAGTCATCAGCCAATGGGGACCACGAGCACCTAAATTGCAAGAATACGTGATGAAGTTGAAAAAAGAATTACCATCTACTGAAGATCCAACTTTTAAAGAAAAACAACAAAAATTCATTAAAAACATTACGGATGAATATGTTTCGACACCAGAATATTGGTTGTGGGTATATGAAGACATCCGAAAAGAATTTACAGCAGCCCTGCAAAAACAGTCATAATTGTTCGATTGCATGCATTGGTTTATAATAAAGAAAATGAAGCCGGCAGACTTTGCACGGCTTCTTTTCGTGGGATATGCAACTTTTTGTGAAGAAGCAGAGTCTTATGAATTGATGAATATGTAAAGCAGGAAGGAAATGTGTATGAAACGTGCACGCATTATTTATAATCCGACTTCGGGACGTGAGTTATTTAGAAAACACTTACCAGAAGTATTAGAAAAACTAGAAATTGCTGGATACGAAACGTCTTGTCACGCAACAACTTGTGAAGGCGATGCAGTAGAAGCTGCAAAACATGCAGTAGAACGCGGGTTTGACCTGGTCATTGCAGCAGGTGGAGACGGTACCCTAAATGAAGTAGTTGCCGGAATTAGCGGTTTTGAAAAGCGGCCGAAAGTTGGTCTGATTCCAATGGGCACGACCAATGATTTCGCACGTGCTCTTCGAATTCCACGTGATATTGAAAAAGCTGTCAATATAATCATTGCGAACGATTCGATTCCTGTAGACGTTGGTGTTGTTAACAATCGTCATTTTATTAACATCGCAGGCGGCGGTAAAATGACAGAGCTAACGTATGATGTTCCGAGTAAATTGAAGACCGTTCTTGGTCAACTTGCCTATTACTTAAAGGGAATAGAGATGATTCCATCGATTCGTGCGTCAAGACTGCGTATTGAATACGATGATGAGGTATTTGAAGATGAAGCGATGATGTTTTTAATCGGTCTAACGAATTCAGTCGGAGGATTTGAAAAACTAGCGCCTAATTCAAGTATTAATGATGGAAAATTCACGTTGATGATATTGAGAAAATGTCATATTGGGGAATTCATTCGTTTAGCAACTTTAGCTATTGGCGGTAACCATCTGGATGATCCTTTAGTTATTTACAAAAAAGCGAGTCATATTAAAGTGACAGCAGAAGACCATGTTCAATTGAATCTCGATGGAGAATACGGCGGAAATCTGCCTGCGGTATTTGAAAACTTACACCGTCATATTGAGATTTTCGTACCAATCGATGATATTCGTGAACAAGATCGCCCATAAAATGCAAAAAAGCGTTTCCTTTAAAAATGGGGAAGCGCTTTTTCTTTCTTTACAACAATTCCACCGCTTTATCTTGTTCGCCAGCAAGCTTCGGTAACAACTCAATTGGCTCCCAGCGGAATTGGAACGTAAGCCCATTATCTAGACCATCACTAATGACTTGATGATCCCAAGTTTGTTGCGTGCCTTCATAATTTAAATGGAAAAAGTTTCGTTCATACGCCGTTTGTTTGCCATTTGGATAGAAATTATATTTATGAATTTTACCAATGAAGGAAAGGTCATTTTTCACGATGCCCGTTTCTTCCGCAATCTCTCGATATAAGGCGTCGATTAACATTTCGTTTTCTTCAATTGTTCCTCCTGGTACTTGAAGACCTGCTTCAGGATGATTCTTATGCACGAAAACGAGTAGTTCTAAATTTGGTTCTTGACCTCTTGTAATATAAGCGAGCACTTTACGCTTTGTTTTCATCGCATGCACCTCTAAACTAAAGTATGATTTATTAAGAATACAAAATACTCAAAACTTTCGCAATCTATTTTTTTTACAGGTATTCACAGTTCCTTCACAACTGTGCAGGAAATGAACCCGTCACGTTTTTTTAAAGCACCCCAAATGAGGTATGATAGGAATTAAGGAAGGTGACGTTATGTATAAGAAGCAAGAACGAATACTCATGTGGATTGTGATTATTGTCGCCGCAATCATGCTGTTGTCGATACTGGGTCGTATTTTCGGCCGTTAATAGGGGGGAAGTCAAATGGGCAATGAAGAGGCTTTATTTTTTAGTCGAGTTTTAACTGAATTGACGCTTTCATTTCATATTATTTATGCCACCATTGGCGTAGGTATTCCACTTATGATCATGATCGCACAATGGGTTGGTATAAAGAAAAATGATGAACATTATATTTTACTAGCTAGACGTTGGGCACGCGGCTTCGTTATTACGGTTGCTGTTGGTGTTGTAACCGGTACCGCAATTGGACTTCAACTTTCACTATTGTGGCCGAACTTTATGGAACTCGCAGGGAATGTAATTGCCTTGCCTTTATTCATGGAAACGTTCGCCTTTTTCTTTGAAGCAATTTTCTTAGGCATTTACTTATACACGTGGGATCGATTTGAAAATCAGAAAAAGCATTTATTATTATTAATTCCCGTGGCTATTGGGGCATCTTTCTCTGCAGTCTTTATTACCATCGTGAATGCGTTTATGAATGCACCTCAAGGGTTTGACCTAGTAAACGGGGAGTTAATCAACATCAATCCATTGCTAGCAATGTTTAACCCAGCAATGCCAACGAAAGTGGCTCACGTTGTAGTTACTGCATACATGACCTCGGCATTTGTGTTGGCGTCAATCGCGGCATTCCGTTTGTTAAAAGGCTCGAATCATGTCTATCATAAGAAAGCTTTATTCTTAACAATGAAGCTTGGTTTAATCTTCTCAATTGCAGCAGCAATTATCGGAGATTTCTCGGGTAAATATTTAGCTGAGTATCAACCAGAAAAATTAGCAGCAGCTGAATGGCATTTTGAAACAGAAGAGAACGCTTCTCTCATCATGTACGGAATTTTGGATGATGGTGAAGTGAAATATGCCATCGAAATTCCTTATGCTCTAAGTATACTGGCTCATGGCAATCCGTTTGAAGAAGTAATTGGCTTAGACCAATTCTCTGAAGATGAAATTCCTCCATTATACATTCATTACTTATTTGACCTTATGGTGACCATTGGAATGTGGTTAGCATTCTTGTCAGCTTTGTATGTATTTGCAAAATGGAGAAACTGGTCATTTGTACAAACCAAGTGGTTTAGATGGTTAATCGTAGCGGGTGGTCCGTTAGCTATGATTGCGATCGAAGCGGGTTGGTGGATGGCTGAAGTCGGAAGACAGCCTTGGGTACTTCGAGGGATCATGCGTACAGAGGATGCAGCAACTTCGAGTGGCCAAGTCGATATCATGCTCGTCTTATTTGCAGGACTGTATTTAATACTGGGCGTTGGTAGTGTGGTTGTCCTTCGACGCATGTTCAAGAGAAATCCAGTTGAGCAGGAAATTGAAGACCGACGTAAAGAACAGGGTGGTGGCATAAAATGACACTAACACTTGAGATTATCGGAATTTCGGTTTTATGGATGTTTTTATTTGGTTACGTGATTGTTGCGTCCATTGACTTTGGCGCTGGCTTCTTTAATGCTTACAATACATTAACGAGACGTGAACATATTTTAACGAATATTATTCAACGTTATTTATCGCCAGTTTGGGAAGTAACCAATGTCTTTCTTGTGTTCTTCTTCGTCGGCGTTATTGGGTTCTTTCCGAAAACAGCATTTTACTACGGGACAACTCTTTTAGTGCCAGCAAGTATCGCGATTATCTTGCTAGCACTTCGCGGCTCGTACTATGCATTTGCAACTTACGGAACGAACGGTCACAAAGGATATACATTCATGTATGGGATCACAGGGTTATTCATTCCTGCATCACTTTCAACAGTGCTAACGATTTCTGAAGGTGGATTTATTTCCATGGTCAACGGCAATCCCGTGCTCGATTACTGGGCTCTGTTCACAAGCCCCTTAACATGGAGCATCGTGGTGTTAAGCATTGTTGCAGTTCTTTATATATCCGCTGTTTTCTTAACATGGTATGCCAATAAAGCCGGAGACCAATCAGCAACCGAGTTGTTACGAAAATACGCTTTGATATGGGCGTTGCCAACAATGGTTACAGCTTCAGGCATTATTTTCGAATTAAGGGGGCATAACCCGGAACATTATAATCGAATCCTCGATTTATGGTGGGTATTCGGATTGTCATTCCTACTATTCGTAGGTACCGTATGGCTGATCTGGAATCGACAGAAATATGGATTGGCATTTGGTTTATTAGCCGGACAATTTGCACTCGCATTTTTCGGTTATGGCATTTCACATTATCCATTCTTGTTGTATCCGTATTTAACGATTTACGACAGTTTCACGAATGAAGCGATGGCCATTGCCTTAATCGTGGCGTTCATCGCGGGACTAGGATTGTTATTACCATCCCTATATCTATTATTACGTCTATTCTTGTTTAATAAAGACTATGTCAGTGGTAAAAAAGACAATCACGCCTAAAGGAGGCAGAACTCATGACAGATTTTATGATCTTTTACGCACCGTTCATTGTCTTAATTGGTGCCATCATTACGGCATTTGTGTTCGCACCTAAAGACGGTCCCGTTCGAGACAAAGAATAACGTTAAAACGCTTGAATCATTTTTATTGATTCGAGCGTTTTTTTATTGGTGAAAAATTAATGTTTTTGATATCAGTTTAGGATAAGAAGTGACTGATTTTCATTGTGCCGGACGCTTTCGGGGGGGGGGGGAGCACGAGGCCAACAGGATGTTGGAAAGACGTTGCCACACGACATGTCGTTCTTAGTCTTTGTTCCTCTAAAGTCCGCTCCAGGGTCTAAAACTCGTGCTGATTCCCCCTGGAGTCGCCGGCTTCATTTCAATCAGTAGAATCATGAAAAAACATTTTCTATAAAAACTAAAATACATTGGACGAGCACTATAAATAAAATCAAATCAATTAAAAGAATATCGAACATTTCTCTCTACCTGATATTGTGAAATACGACTGAACTTCACACATTTAATTAAATTTAGGTTGAAACCAATTTCTTCCTTATACGTCTAAGTGAGTAGAAAAGAAGGTGACTCATTCATGAATAAAAAAGCTTTGGTTTTGGTATTCCTTTTCGTTTTTCTATTGGTTGGATGTCTTGGAGGAACTGGTGAATTGACAAGAATCGATGTACTGGCTGTTGATCAAGAGATGCATATTCAAGATGCAGAAAAGATTAATAGGATTAAGTCCATTATGAAAGAAGTCAATTGGAATCCAAATAAGATATACGATATGTCTAGTGAAGAAGATGTTAAGGCTATTTTTTTCTTTGACTTTGATAAGAATTTGCCAGAACGATTAGTTGAGTATGAAATTTGGTGGAATCAGTCAAATGGATCAGCCATTATTGGGAGTAATGAAAAAGAAGAAGGGTATGGAACGCTGGATAAAGAGTATAGTGAAGAATTAGAAAAAGAATTAATGGAAGATAATTAACTTATAAATTTTGTTTGTCTGTTGACATTTCATCTAATTATCAGATATATTATGAGTAACTAGTTGAATCGTATCTCCTAAAGGGGAGTAGCTTTTACAGCAAAGTCGTCATTTCGAAGAGTTAATCTTCCGGCTTTGTTGGCAACGTCTTCGTTGTTAGCAAGACCTTTACCAAATTGGTAAAGGTCTTTTATTTTTTCAAAAACCTTTGCCGTTTCCGGTAAAGGTTTTTTTCTGTTTATCCTCCGGAAACGCACCGATTACGATGCTGAACCTCAACTAAAAATTTAACTGGAGGAAACACATGATACTTAGAAAATACATGGCAATGTTAGGCGTAGGATCTGCACAAATTGACTTGATTCTCGAGAAAGACACGTATAGGCAAGGTGAAATTGTTAAAGGAAACTTTATCGTGAAAGGTGGATTAATTGAACAAAGACTGAACAGAATAGACTGTGATTTAATGATGTGTACTGAGGCGAATGAAAGTAAGAACGAAAAGTTACTTGATTCGATTACGATATATACGACGAAAGTTATTGAGTCAGCAACCACTAATCACATTCCCTTTTCATTTCAATTGCCACATTCAATCGATTCAGCATGTAATCCATCCTATCGTTTTAAGTCAAAACTGACATTTAAACAAGGGATAGAAAGTGTTGATCATGATGAGATATACATTTTAGAAGCTTAACTAAAACTATTTATTAGGAGGAAATTAATTTGGATGTTTCAATTTTATTAGAATATGGTTGGGTTTTACTTTTATTAATTGGTTTAGAGGGTTTATTAGCGGCAGATAATGCACTCGTTTTAGCCATCATGGTGAAGCATCTACCAGACGAAGAAAGAAGAAAAGCATTATTCTACGGACTTGCAGGTGCATTTGTTTTCCGTTTCGGATCATTGTTCATCATTTCATTCCTGGTGGATGTGTGGCAAGTACAAGCAATTGGTGCCCTTTACCTATTGTTTATAGCGATTAATCATATCGCAAGGAAGCTGTACTTTAAAAATAAAGGGGAGCAAACAGAAGGTGTAGAAAAGAAAAAAGCAGGTTTCTGGGGAACTGTTTTCAAAGTTGAATTAGCTGATATTGCCTTCGCAGTAGACTCTATTTTAGCGGCTGTAGCATTAGCCATGACGTTACCAAACACAAACCTTCCTCCGATGGGTGGAATGGACGGAGGTAAGTTCTTAGTTATTTTTGCAGGTGGATTAATTGGTTTAATAATCATGCGTTTTGCTGCAAACTTCTTCGTGAAATTACTACATTCAAAACCTGGTTTAGAAATCGCTGCCTTCGCCATTGTTGGATGGGTTGGGGTGAAGCTGGCTGTATTAACTCTAGGACATCCAGACGTTGGTGTTATCTCATATGATTTTGCACACTCAACAGAGTGGAAGCTCATTTTCTATACCGTCTTAATAGGAATTGCTTTAGCTGGTTGGTTCCTGACGAAAGAGAAGAAAACCGAATTGCCTGAAGAAGATCTTCCGTTATAAACAAGGTGCTCAACTTGGTGTAGAGTTCTCTTCTGAGGTGCAAAAACAAAAAACATAAACAAAGGACTTTCAATTCGCAATCGAATTGGTAGTCCTTTATTTGTTGTTGTATCAGATATTCACAATCTAAATATTACTGTATAACTAGCAGCCTATTTAGTTACAGTACAAAAAAGTTATCTAGTAACTTAGATATTTAAAGTTTTTATCTACTGCTATTCAATCAATTCCATACCTAGATAATTTAAGTGGATAATTGGATATTTATGTTAAAGTATAATAGGATTTGTGAAAGTTTTTATTAAACTAACACTTCATGTTATTAGGAAATGTAGATTTTGGAACAGTGAACTATATTTTAAAAAGGAAGTGAAATCCGATGAGTCAGATTAATGAATTAGTGAATAAAGTTTCGGAAATCATGAGTAGTCAGAATTTTGTTGGTATAGGATCTACCAGGAAAGTTTTTAAATTCGAAAGTTTTGTGGTTAAGAAACATTTACATAGAATAGGATACTTGCAAAGTGTGAAAGAACAAGAAATTTATAATAAATTGAACCAGAAAGGGATGGCTCAATTTGTTGCACCAATCCTATATGTAGATGAAAGAATTGCAATTCAACCATTTTTTCGATCCTTACCACTAAAAAACGGAGAAACATATAATGTTGACCTTGATCTTGATAAACGATTAACGCAGGAGTTAAGAACAGCAATAGATGAAATAGACAAAAAATATGATGGTTTTGATCTTCTTGACAGCGGTAATTATGGTTTAAATCAAAACGGTAAACTTATATTAATTGATTATGGAATGACAAAAATGCTCTATGAAAGTGAATGGGTTCCTTTAGCAACAGCTGGGATTCTTCCTCAAATTTTTTTTGAAAAATGCCAAGTTTGCAGACAAGACAAGGAACTAAGAATTTATGGTGAAAATGATAAGGATCGTAGGTGTATAGGATGTGGAAAGGAATGATCGTTTTTAATCTTTTCTAGGGAGTTAGGTAAAGGTGAACCTAATAAGAGAGTGGCTTTTCATAGGTGGAAAATAAGAAATTATCTTTTAAATATTCAATGAAGGAGGTTACAGTAATATGGCAGATCCATCTGAAATGTTTGTAGGAACACCTTTATGGAACGTTATTAATAAAGGAATTAATGACCTAATAGAAAATAAGGACATTGAGGAAACAACTAATAGAGAATATATTGTAGGCTATCTCTGTAAGTTAATAACGGAGTCAGAAAATGATTAATTAGAACTGAACTAACATCGGGCTCTTTGAATGGAATATGTTTTATTGAAATTTAGGGTGAGATGAAGACGTCAAATAAAACTGTTTTATTGATATATGACGATAAATAATGAAAAGGAGGGATAATCCATAATGGAATTCAAATTTGGGAGCGGAGTTATTATGCTACCCCCTTTACACATTTCGATTCTCGCAATAATTGTTATTTTCTTTTTAGTCAGGTGGAGTAAGCAGTTAGAAACTCGACGTCACACGGTATTTATTTACTTTATCATAAGCACTTTTATTACTCCGATTTATTCAAGTAGTTCAGAAGAAGGTAACTTTCAACTATGGTTTCCGTTAGGATTTGTGTTGATTTTCTTTTACTTGTATCGCAGTGAAAGGTACCATTCATCTAAAATGAAAGCGAGTCTTTTAGGACTTTCCATAGCAATATATCAACTAATTCGTCATTATATCATCTAAAAATGAAGAAAATCTCCAATACTACTCACATGTTACATTGGGATAACCCAGATGTGGTAGTCGATGTAATAAGAAAAAGTTGGTCGGGTTTTTAATCTGCAAGTAGAAAATGAAAAAAGAGACTTAACCAAAACAAAAAGCTTTATAGGTCCGCTGCATTATTATTCAATTAAAAAAGAGCTGAACCTTTTAGGAGTTAATTCCCTTAGGTTTCAGCTCTTTTATTAGATAAGATACTTCTCTTCAATAATTCTTCTATGATGCAATTCATGTCCTGCAATTATGTAAGCCAGTGCAGCAACTGAAATTTCTCCGTTATTCGCAATTCCCTTTCTGTTCCAACATTTTTTAGGGAGGCATTTTATCAAGCTGATCGTTGAATGTCTAACAGCTGTAAATTCTTCAAGAAGGTCAGGTATGGAACGGCAATGAAATGCGGCTTCTAATACATAAGAATTGTCATCATAGCCGGCTAACGCAGTTTGATCACCTCTCGCAAAACGAAGTAGACGATAAGCCATAATTCGTTCAGTATCCGTTATATGACCAATTACTTCTTTCAAAGTCCATTTCCCTTCGGCATACCGATAGTTTGCCTGTTCTTCATTGACTTGAGAAATCATAGCAGTCATTTCCTCAAGTTGTTTAAGAAGAATCTCTTGCAAAGAACCTTCTTCGATCAAGTTAATATAATTCGCGTAGTAAGCCGGATAGTCACCGATTGCTGGTTTAATGTCCATTTTGATCACTCCAATTTTGCTGGTAATAAAACCTTTGATTAAGTTGCAACTAGTGGAATACCTAATCTATTGGCAATTCCTTTTGCACCTTCGTCCATCACTTGGTTGTGATTCCAAACGAAAAAAGGGCGTAGCAAGGGGGCTGCGAAATTCATCCATTTCTTGTTCGTGTTAACCTCCCAAGTATATCGTACATGAGTGATTTCACCTTCTTGAGACAATGTCCAAATGCCTTTGCCTTCTAACTCACCCGACGCCTTAATTTCAATGTATCTTGGACTTTCTTTTTTTATGACTTCCGATTCAAACGAAAGTTGGTAGAGAAGCTTGGTATGGAAGGTGGTAATAAATCGATCTCCAACTCCGTTCAATCTCTTACCCTTTTTTATTTTCTTAGCGTCCATTCCATTCCACCAATCACCGTGGTCAAACCCATTGATGAGTTCCCATATCTGTTCGATGTCAGCTTCGAACTTCCAATGTGTTTCAAATTGATATTGATATCGAGACATAGTATGACCTCCACTAAACTTTATGCTTTTGTGGATATATACCCGAATTGTCGCAGTTCAATAAACTTTATTTGGGAAAGAATAAAAATACATTCCTTATAGGAACGACTGATTCTCATGATACAATAAACGTAATTGAAATGGAGGAAGTTACATGTCTTTACCCGTACAAAAAAACGACCGCATCACGGTTCATATAGAAGATTTAACACATGACGGAGCAGGTGTCGCAAAAGTAGACGGCTACCCGTTATTTATTGTTGGCGCATTGCCAGGAGAAACGGCAGAAATTCATGTGATGAAGACCTTAAAATCATATGGTTTTGGAAAATTAATCGAAGTGATAAAACCATCCGAACATCGAGTGGCACCACCATGTCACGTCTTTGATATTTGTGGTGGTTGCCAAGTTCAGCATTTATCTTATGAAGGACAACTTCTATGGAAACAACAAATGGTGAAAAACGCCATGACACGCATCGGCAAATTACCAAACGTACCTGTACATCCTGTGAAAGGAATGGACAACCCATGGCGCTATCGCAATAAATCTCAGATTCCATTCGGACTTCAAGATGGTAAAGTCGTCGGTGGCTTTTACCGAACTCGTTCACATGAAATCGCAGACACAGATGTGTGTATCATACAAAGTGAAGAAGCAGATGACGTTCTACGTGAAATGAAACAAGTCATGCGTGAATTAGGCATCATGCCGTACGATGAAAAATCTCATCAAGGGATGCTTAGACATATAGTCGTTCGTAAAGGACGTGCAACAGGCGAAATCATGGTAGTACTCATCACGAATAAAAAGAAATTCCGTGAAAGAGACGAAGCGGTTAAAGAAATCAGAAGAATTCTACCGGAAGTAACGTCGATCGTTCAAAATATAAACGGTGAAAAAACGAATGTGATTTTTGGTGAAACTACGATCACATTATGGGGCAAAGACGCGATTGAAGACTTAATCGGAGATGTACGTTTCGAAATTTCAGCTCGTTCTTTCTATCAAGTAAACCCAGAACAAACAGAAGTGTTGTACCAACAAGCATTAGATTATGCGCAACTTACAGGTGAAGAAACAGTGATTGATGCCTATTGTGGAATCGGAACCATTTCGCTATTTTTGGCCAAACAAGCAAAGCAAGTACTAGGTGTAGAAATCGTGCCTCAAGCCATTGAAGACGCAAAACGAAACGCAGAAATCAACGGCTTCACAAACACCTACTTCGAAGCAGGTCCAGCAGAAGTAGTCATACCGAAATGGTACAAAGAAGGAAAAACAGCGGATGTACTAGTTGTCGATCCACCGCGTAAAGGTTGCGATGAAGCTTTGCTACAAACAATCTTAGAACAAAAACCGAAGCGAATTGTGTATGTTTCATGTAACCCTGGAACACTTGCAAGAGATTTACGAATCTTAGAAGACGGTGGGTACGAGACGAAAGAAGTACAACCAGTGGATATGTTCCCTCAAACGACTCATTGTGAGGCTGTTGCTTGGTTGGAATTGAGAAAATAATGGAAGAGGAAGTCCGGAATCTTTAATTGATTCGAGGACTTCCTTTACATTCATGATCGAAAAAGAAGTGGGATATTTGGACATTATTTTTGGACAAGAAAATGAAGTTGTATCCATAGTGAGAGGATTTGAGTTTAAAATGATCGATAATTTTTGGCGTGATTTACCACGACCATTTTTTGTACTTGCACCAATGGAAGATGTGACAGATGTTGTTTTTCGTCATGTGGTAAGTGCTGCTGGTCGACCGGATGTATTTTTTACAGAGTTTACAAATTCGGATAGCTATTGTCATCCAGAAGGCATGAAAAGTGTGCGTGGCCGTTTACTCTTTACAGAAGATGAACAGCCAATGGTGGCACATATTTGGGGGGATAATCCCGAATATTTCCGTCAAATGAGTATTGGCATGGCTGAGTTAGGATTTAAAGGGATCGATATTAATATGGGCTGTCCTGTACCGAATGTGGCAACGAGAGGGAAAGGTAGTGGCCTTATTCTGCGTCCAGACGTTTCAGCAGAACTAATTCAAGCTGCAAAAGCGGGCGGACTGCCTGTCAGTGTGAAAACTCGACTTGGCTATAATGAAGTAAATGAGTGGGAGGAATGGCTAACACATATTCTAAACCAGGATATTGCAAACCTTTCGATTCACTTACGTACAAGACAGGAAATGAGTCAAGTTGATGCGCATTGGGAGTTAATTCCGGAAATCAAAGAATTACGTGACCGTATCGCACCAAATACGCTAATAACAATCAATGGAGACATTCCTGACCGTCAAACTGGGCTACAACTTGCATTGAAATATGGTATTGATGGCGTTATGATCGGTCGAGGTATCTTTAAAAATCCTTTTGCTTTTGAAAAAGAGCCTAAAGAACATAGCAGTAAAGAATACCTTGATTTATTAAGACTGCAGCTTGATCTTCAAGATCAATATGCCGAAGAGGTGCCACGTTCAATCTCTGGACTTCATCGCTTTTTCAAAATTTATGTCAAAGGATTCCGTGGAGCTGGTGAATTAAGAAATCAATTAATGAACACGAAATCCACAGATGAAGTGCGTGCATTGCTTGATAACTTTGAAAAAGAAAGTTGATGGGACGGGAACAGTGCAATAATTTAACACTCAAAAAGTTAGAGGCACTTGGATCAGCTGAGAATGCGGTTATAGAAGTTAATGAATTAGAGTAAGCATATTAGAACGCTCAATCTGACATAAAAGCCACTCACAAAATAATACATTTAGTAAGACTTAGAGTATCTGTAAAAAACTCTAGGTCTTTTTTTGTTTAATAACTATGCCTTCGGCGTATTCCATCATGAACGCTTTGATAAGGCTGTATGGACCCTAAGAATATGACGAGAATAAAAGATTTAGATATGGTATATTATGGTATTATAAGGTGAGGAAAAAAGGGGGCCTTTATAATACGTTCACGGAGTATTGTTGTCTTCATTGTTAGTTCTGTTCTCTCTGTCTTATTTATAAGTTGGAACTGGATTCAGAAGCACATTCTGATGAGTGATATACCATTTCAGTTTTCTATGTCTGAAGGTTTATCCTTTAACATATCCATATTATTTACAGTATTGATGCTAATTATTGTCTTGTTTTTTTCAGACCGATTTTTAAAAGTCGTGACTGGGATTTATGGATTTTTTACGATATTTTGTTTAGTTATCTTCATGAAAAGGTGGTTGACTTACGAAGATTATACTATCTGGAAGTACTTAGACTTGGTGTTTATATTAATGTACGCAATTCCTACAATTGTAGGCTTATTGTTAATATATAAGATCAAATTAAACACCCCTATGAAATGAAACCACTAAAAGTAGTGAATGATTTATAAAGGTTGTAAAGGATCAACAAAAGTCTAAATATAAATTTTAACTACCTCAATGATTAGAAATAAACACATGTTCAATTCTTTCTCCAAAGGTCTGTCCCCTTCTTTAGGTCCATACAAATTTTATTGCTAAAAGAGCTTATATATCGGCATATGTTATATTGATTAGGTAAATTAGGATTGTCGCAATCAGTGAGATGGCTAAAGTGGACAGGTTTGTTCAACTAGAAAGTTTTGATAATGAATTAGTAGTCGATGAGAAACAAAATGAAGTGGCTTAAAATTAATAGGATTAACTATAAATATGAGGATAGGCGCGTGAACCGCTACTACAGGTGAATAAATGAGACATACCTACTTAGGTGAAACGATACAATTTGAAATCAATTACAAAAAGCGGGCATCCATGGGTGTTCATATAGACGCCTATGGACATGTTGAAGTCCAGGCTCCTAGAGGGACATCCGATGCAATAGTGATTCAATTACTAGAGCGAAATTGGGATCAGATTCAGCAAAAATCAAAAGAAATGAAGGAAAGAAGGCTTGGGCCAAAGGAGAGGGTCTATCATCATGGTGAGAGCTTTCTTTATTTGTGGAAGACCTATCCTATTCAGATTTCTCAAGATAGCACGATTAAGCAAGATCATGTCGATTTTGAAGAGGGTATATTACATATATTTGTGAAACAACTAGAGGATGAAAAAATTAAACAAGCTTTAAAACGATTTTATTATCAACGGTGTAAAGCTTTGGTAGAGAAAAGTGTCAGAAACCATCAAAGTGACTTTAAGGTAAAACCACGCTCTATTCGTATAACTGATAGTCAAAAAACATGGGGCACTTGTGATTCACAACTGCAGTTAACATTTAACTGGAGGCTGGCAATGGCGCCACTAGAGGTGATTGACTATGTGGTCGTTCATGAAATGTGCCATATGGTCCATCTTAATCATGATCGATCCTTTTGGCGTCTTGTTGGGAAGATGAGTCCCAATTTTAAGGAACAGGAAAATTGGTTAGCCCAATCAAGCTGGAAGATGACCGTTTAATCGTTTAATTTAAGGACCTGTGTACTTAGTAACTAGCTACAGGTTTTAATAATGAATGATGAGATGGAGGCAATCATTATTGCGTTATTTATCGCTAGATCATGTATTTTACCAGAGCAATTAGTCATATAAAATTGCGAGTTAAGTTATAAGAGCTTTAAGTTTAATTTGCGGATATTTAATATTTAAATGAATGTATATCATCTTTGATAAAATCAGTATTTTAATAATATGCTATAGCGAAGGAGGCTTACGATGAAGGAACTTTACATAAAACAAAAGGTATTCAGTCTCAGTGGCAAATTTACGGTGATCGATCAGCAGGAGAACGACATTTATTACGTAGAGGGAAGTTTTATGCAATTCCCAAAGACTTTCTCCATTATGAATACAACTAGAGATGAAGTCGCGCTTATTACGAAAAAAATGTTAAGCTTTTTACCGAAGTTTTTTGTTGAGGTAAATGGTCAAGAGGTGTTAACGATTAAGAAGGAGTTTTCTTTCTTAAAAGCACGTTATACGATTGATGCTGCAGATATTGAGGTACTTGGTAACTGGTGGGATATGGATTTTCAAGTTTTACAGCAAGGTGAAGTCATCGGCCAAGTGAACAAAGAGTGGTTCACTTGGGGCGATAGCTACAAGGTGCAAATATTAAATGAGGAAATGGAAACCATCATTATAGCGTTAGTGATCGCAATTGATTGTGTGAAGGCTGACCAAGCGGCTGCATCGTCCGCAGCGACGATTTAATGCAAAGTCGTACATACGATGGGTCCTTGTAGTCACTCAAAATTAATACCAAAAAAGTAGGGGATCTCAAATGGATTTCCTGCTTTTTTATCGAAAAAAATGAAATTAGAATGTACAATTCATTCGAAATGTAATTTACTTTAAAAAGAGGTGAAATTTATGAATTTCTTGTATGAGATTATTTCTGAAGAAGAGATTGAATGCTGTAGAGAACTTTGTAATGAACTCATGGTCTTTCAAAAGTCAAAAGCATACATACAACCAGAACTGTTTGATAACATGAATTTTGACACACGCATGATTCCGTCCGTTAAAAAAGCATTACACAATTATATTGTGGTAGTGAAAGATGAGAATCAGATAGTAGGATATGTGTATTCCAATATTTCTCCAAAAGAGACGTATTCAAATGAATTCGCCACTTTTTTTGATCTTTCTAGTGTAATTGGAGACAACGTTGGTTGCTTATCTCAATTTTATATAAGAGAAGGATATCGAAAATATGGGATTGGTTCAAAGCTAATTACAATGTCAATGGAGTGGTTGCAACAGTTTGAAGAAATCGAAGATTATTTTATCTTTGTTTCAAACGGAAATGATGATGCCTTGGAATTCTATAAACGAAAAGGATTTTCCGTTAGCCATGACATTTTAGAAGGTTTTATTACAGTATTACGAAAGCATAAAGGTGAAAATATTAATACATAAGCAATTAAAGTTGAATTATCCAAAAGGGACTTCCAAGTGAAAGTCCCTTTTAAAATGTTGTTTATTTCAACAAAACAAGTGTTATTCCTCTAAAGCTATTTTTAAGATAATTCCTCGATTATTATCTGAATTTGAAGCATTTAATCGTTTCATAGAATTTATTCAACAGAAATTGTCCTAAATGGTCGGAAAATTGAGACGAATTATCCAAAGGAGATAGGACGGTGATTGGTTAACTATATAAGTGTAGGAATTTCTTGACTATACTTAACTCTTTTCCTATGGGAGCATTCTTCAAATAGGACAAAGTGTGAGTATTAAAAATGAATTCTTAACATGAATTATGAGAGAGGATGAATCAAGGGGATGAAGAGAAATTTTTCAAAAGGGTTATTTAGTTTCTTAGCATTTATACTAATTTTCTCAACGTTTAGTCTAGGTGCAACAGCAAGTACTACGCCAAAAACACAGTTGACCGAATTGCAGTTAGCTGAAATTTTTGGTGATATTGAAATGTCTTCAAGCAGACCGACATCGGTTATTGTCGAGCTAAAAGCTGAGTCCATTGTTGAAGCAAAAAACAAGGGGAAAAAGCAAACGAAGGCAAATTTAAGTGCCGAACGAGGTAAAGTAATCAATGCATTAGAAAAAGCAGTAGTTAGTGCGGATGTAAACAGAGAATATGACTATGTATTTTCAGGCTTCTCTGTAGAACTACCTGCTAATGAAATGATTAAGTTATTAGCAATCCCAGGTGTGAAAGCTGTTTATCCGAATGTACATTATACAGCGGATGTCATTTCTGCAGAAGAAATTACGGCAGAAGCATTCAGCCCAAATATGATGGAAAGTGCTCCATTTATCGGTTCGAATGAAGCTTGGGAAAGTGGTTTCACTGGTAAAGGGATAACAGTAGCTGTTATTGACACTGGTGTAGACTATACGCATCCTGACTTAACGCATGCGTTTGGGAGTTATATAGGATGGGATTTCGTTGATGACGACAACGATCCACAAGAAGGTGCAGGACAATACCATGGTACACACGTATCTGGTACAGTAGCTGCAAATGGGCAAATCAAAGGCGTTGCACCTGAAGCTACATTGTTAGGTTACCGCGTTTTAGGACCAGACGGTGGTACAACTGAAGATGTGGTTGCTGGTATTGAACGTGCAGTGCAAGATGGCGCTGACGTAATGAACTTATCTTTAGGTAATTCACTAAACAATCCTGACTGGGCAACTTCTATTGCTTTAGATTGGGCAATGGCTGAAGGAGTAGTAGCAGTTACTTCTAACGGTAACGCAGGACCAAACAACTGGACTGTTGGATCTCCTGGTACTTCTCGTGATGCTATCTCTGTAGGGGCTACTCAGCTTCCTTATAACGTATACACTTCCGTATTATCAACTTCTGAAGGTGTAAGTTATCCTACTGCAAAAGTAATGGGATTCCCTTCAGATGAAGAATTATTAGCTTTAAATGGAGAAGAATATGAGTTTGTTTATGTAGGACTAGGTGCTGAAGCAGATTTTGTAGGTAAAGATCTGACCGGAAAAATTGCTTTAATTAGCCGTGGAGGTTTTGCATTCGTTGATAAAGCAACTAATGCTAAAAACGCTGGAGCAGTTGGCGCAATCATTTTCAATAATGTGGCTGGCGAACATGCAGATGTTCCAGGTATGGCTATACCGACAATTAAAACTGAATTAGCAGATGGACAAAAACTTCTTGCTGAATTAGCAGCTGGCAATAACAAAGTTTCTTTTAACGTTGCATTCTCGAAGCATGTTGAAGAAACGATGGCCGATTTCTCTTCACGTGGGCCAGTAACATTATCTTGGATGATTAAGCCAGATGTTTCTGCACCTGGTGTGAATATCGTAAGTACGTTCCCTGGCAACACATATGCTGCGTTACAAGGAACAAGTATGTCTTCTCCTCACGTTGCTGGTGCTGCTGCAATATTATTGCAAAAGAACCCTAATTGGGGAACTGAAGATGTAAAAGCGGCATTAATGAATACAGCTGTAGATGTGATTGACCCTGCTACAGGAGTGGCATACAAACACAATTCCCAAGGTGCAGGTAGTATTCGTATCGTTGATGCGTTAAATACAAAAACGCTTGTAGCTCCTGGTAGCCACTCGTTTGGTAAATTTGTTAAAGGTAGTGGCAAACAAGTAGAAAAACAAAGCTTTGAAATTAAGAACCTATCAAATGTACGCAAGAACTATAGCTTTGACGTAGAATTTGATGGAAATCCAGATGGAATCAAAGTGATGTTAAGTAATAATTTAAAAGTAAATGCAGGAAAATCTCAACAAGTGAACTTCAATGTTCAAGTAGACACTTCTAAATTAGTGCCCGGCTACTATGAAGGAACGATTACAATAAATGATGGCACTCAAACAATTGATGTTCCTACGATTCTGTTTGTAGGAGAGCCGGATTATCCTCGTGTAACTGGCGCATTCATGGATAAAGTAGAAAATGGGTACTATGTTGGTGCTTATTTACCTGGCGGCGCTGAAGTACTTCAGTATGACTTATATGTACTCAATGCAAATGGAACAGTTGGTGGAAAGGTAGATACATTAGGTTATTATACAAATGCTTCTGCTCCATATCATGAATTCTTATGGGATGGAACTGTACAAAACGGTATAAATCTACCTAATGGAGATTGGGTATTGGCAGTTTATGTTGAAAAAGCTGGAGTTGCTGAGTATAAAGCTTATTTAGTAACAAAAGAATAATAGATAAATTAAAAGGATTCCAACTAGTTTTCTAGTTGGAATCCATTTTACTTCTATTGAATAAGCGTTATTGATACATATCATTCGTTAGTAAGAGGACTTGCCGTTATTTTCTGGTCGCGAGGTAGCGCAAGACCAACGAGTCCGATTATGGGTAAGAATGAAATGATGATCATTGTATGATAGATCCCAATATGGTCCATCAAAATACCGATTGAGACAGCTCCGATTGCACCCATACCAAATGCTAGTCCAACAGTTAACCCCGCCATCGTCCCAATTTTACTCGGAACCAGTTCTTGTGCATAAACCACCGTTACCGAAAAACTCAGCATGATGAAAAATCCAATGAGGATGAGCAAAAGAATGACAATTGGCAGTGGGACATACGGCAAGATAAGAGATAACGGAATTGGAACGATTAACGACAGAACGATGACATTTTTTCGTCCCATTTTATCCGCCAAAGGCCCACCGAAAAATGTACCAGCTGCTCCGACAGCTAGAAATAAAAATATTAAAAGTTGTCCTTTTTGAATCGTTAAGCCATAAGCTTCAATTAAATGAAAGACATAAAAACTAGTTATATTCGTTACATAAATGGAGCGGGCGAAAATAATTAGAAGTAACAAAGTAAGTGCGATACCAATTTGTTTTTTTGTTAAATTGGCCATGGAAGAAAGGAGCACTTTTTTCCGATTCAATAATCGTTCCTGTTCTAACTGGCCATTATACCAAGCGGATATCTTCATTAAAATAAAAATTCCTAGAGCCGCAACTAATATAAATAAAGCAATCCCTCTTTGTCCAAGAGGAACTAAAATAAATGCACTGATGAGTGGAGCTAATGCTTGTCCAGAGTTTCCTCCCACCTGGTAAATAGATTGCGATAAACCTCTTTTAGAACCCGCAGCCATAAAAGATACCCGAGATCCCTCAGGATGGAAGATGGCAGAACCAAGTCCAACAAAAATGACGGAAACGAGAATCATCCAGTATTCTGGAGCAAATGCGAGTCCTGCGATTCCAAGTAATGAAAGAGTCATTCCAAAAGGAAGGGAATAGGGTCTAGGCTTCAAGTCGCTAAAATAACCAACAACCGGTTGTAAAACGGAAGCAACCATATTCAAAGCAAAAGCGATTAATCCCAGCTGTGTAAATGTAAGACCGAGATCTTTTTCAAGAACAGGAAACATCGCTGGAATGACCGATTGCAGGGAATCATTTAATAAATGAACGCCGCCAATCGCAAATATGATTGGATAGACTGGATTTGAAGCCAATGAAGATGAAGCTGTTTTTTTAGTTGTCATAACACACAATCCTTCTGCACTCGAAATAAATAGATGAATACATTATAACAACCACTTTAATAGAAAGAAACATAACACCCTCAGTTAGATAGGGTGAAAATACAAAAAAACACCAAACAATTAGTCTGGTGTTTTTGAAAAATACGATTCAATTATTGAGTTATTGCATCCGTTAGAGTCATGATATTGCTCTATTGCTCAATTATATTTCTCGAGTTATTGTCTTACCGTATTGTAATTTCCTAATTTTATTTTTTTCTTCTACTTGCAATATTCTCATTCACCATCTCATACATAGACTCAACACCAGCTTCAGAAGCAACAAAACTAAATGAGTTACTTACATGTATCCCCATACTGTCTGCTTCCTTAGCAGCATCGATGTTTGCTCCAATGAAAATGAACTCCCAGTTATGATTTTCTTCTTGGTGTTTAATGAGGTCTTTTATTTTTTCATAAGTGAATTCGCGGCTAGCGTTTTCCATTCCATCTGTTGTGATGACGAATATGACTTTGTCGGGTTTACGATCTTCAAGTGTTTTCGATAATCTGTGATCGACTTCTGATATGGTTTTTCCAATTGCATCTAATAGAGCTGTCATGCCTCTAACGTAATATTCTTTCTTCGTCAGTTTTGCTTTGGTTGCGTCGATGCCGTTCCATAATAATTCGTACTGATCATCAAACAGAACTGTCGTGAGGGAAACTTCTCCTTCAAGTTGGCACTGCTTTTCAATAAAAGCATTAAACCCTCCAATCGTGTCACTTTCTAAACCAGACATGGAACCGCTTCGGTCTAACAGGAAAATAATTTCAGTTAAATTAGTTTTCATTATCATCAACCTCTTTCGTTTGTTGGTATGATAATAGTAGCTAATTTTTAAGAAGGTTTGGTCGCCTGTGAAGCGACATTTTTGAGGGGGATGTTCATGAGTGATCAACAGATGTTGGATGAGTTAAAAGAGTATATCGAGTTTCACTTAAGTATTGAAAATTTGGTTCTCCATAATAAATTGCAAGATCTTGACTACACGATTCAAGCTGAAAGTTTTTCACTTGAAATGGAGTATTATATTAAGAATCATCGTCAACCAACGGTGCATCAAGTATTGTTTAACTTTATTGACGAAAAAGGATTAAGTGACACCGATATTTATAAGAAGGCGGGTATCGACAGAAGACTTTTTTCGAAGATCCGTTCTAACCCAGAGTATCGACCTAGTAAAAATACAGCCATTGCTTTAGCTCTGTCATTGCAGTTAGATAAGGAAGACACTGAGTCACTACTTAGTGCTGCTGGATATTCCTTATCAGATAGCAACACCTTCGATTTGATTATTCAATATTGCCTCGAAAACAATATCTATGATTTGTTTTCAGTCAATCTAGCTTTAGATCATTACAATCAAAAAACTTTGTGACATTGCAAATATTTAATGGGTAATAATGGTATATTAGTATGGGGGGTGATTGTGATGTTCGGGAATTCAATTTCACAAGATTTTGAGGTTAAAATAATAATATTTCTTATTGGTTGTTTTGTATCCATCATGATTAGTAATGCTGTTTTAAGAAAAGTGCTGAACGTAGAGAAGAGAAAGTTTTTCTCCTACAACTTTGTGAATGATCTTCATAAAAAAGGGGAGTGGATTATTAGAATTAGTTTTGTCCTCATATTCACAGCAATTAATATATACGTTATCAACAATTCATTTACACCATACTTTATTTATGCCGCCATCGCATTTGGTATTATACTTTCCGGTTTCAGAGCAATCATTGAAAAGAAGTATGCTGAAAACCCGAGGGATTACCTATATACGCTTAGTGAGACTGGGTTCGCTTTCATCATCATATTTGTCATGATAATTTTAGTGCTTCCAGAATACATGGCATTACTGATCTGAATGAATATAAACATTAAAAAACGCTTGTCATCAGAAGAAGTAATTTCACTTTCGATGACAGGCGTTTCTATTTTATTCATTCAATCATGTGCCACAATACGTTCGGTAAGGTAGGTTCGACTGAGTAGGTACAGTGTTGAAATCTGTTTGTTCCTGGGAATGCGCATATGGATTGGAAAGGACTTTAAGTAGGTTCTCCATAACACTGTAGTCCCCATTTTCCACCGCAGCTTCGATTGCTTCCTCTACTCGATGATTTCGAGGAATAATCGCAGGGTTACTGTTCTGCATCAATTGCTGTGAGTCTGCTTTGGATTCATCTTGTCTAGTACGCCTTTCTTGCCATAATTCATGCCACTGAATAAATTCATTACTACTAAACAATTCTGCATCCTCTAATTGATTCAAAGTCAGCGCACGGAAGGTGTTCGTATAATCTGCTTTATGCTTTTGCATCAAATTTAGAAGATTTTCAATTAGCTCTTCATCTTGCTTTTCTTCATTGAAGAGTCCAAGCTTGGCACGCATCCCAGCAAACCAATGCACATGATACAAGTTGTTGAATTCTCCAATGGCTTCATGCGCTAATTCAATCGCTTTTTCTTGTTCTTCATGCAATAAAGGCAATAAGGATTCAGCAAATCGCGCGAGGTTCCAACCAGCCATATAAGGTTGATTGCCATACGCATAGCGGCCTTGCTGATCAATCGAACTGAAGACGGTTGCTGGATCATACGAATCCAAAAATGCACATGGTCCATAATCGATTGTTTCTCCACTAATTGTCATATTATCTGTGTTCATGACACCATGAATAAAGCCTACTAATTGCCATTTTGCAATGAGAGCAACTTGGCGTTTAATCACTTCTTGAAGGAATGAAAAATAGCGATTTTCTCCGTCTTCCATCTCTGGATAATGTCGTTCAATCGCATAGTCCGCTAGTTCCTTTAATTCATCGATGTTTGTCCAATTTGCCGCATACTGAAAAGTTCCAACGCGTAAATGACTTGCAGCTACACGTGTCATAACGGCACCAGGCAATTCGGTTTCACGAAGGACGGGTTCGCCCGTTTCTACAACTGCTAAACTACGAGTAGTAGGGATTCCCAAAGCATGCATCGCTTCGCTAATAATGTACTCGCGTAACATTGGTCCAAGAGCCGCGCGACCATCCCCACGACGGGAATATGGAGTTGGTCCAGAGCCTTTAAGTTGAAGATCGAATCGTTCACCTGTTGGTGTCATTTGTTCGCCAATCAATAAAGCACGGCCATCTCCTAACATATTAAAATGTCCAAATTGATGCCCAGCATAAGCTTGAGCTATTGGCAAAGAGCCCTTAGGAACCTCGTTTCCTGCAAGGACTTGGACACTTTCCTCACTTTGCAACGCCTTTATATTAAATCCTAACGACTTTGCTAAGGGTTCATTCAGAAAGATTAACTTTGGTAAACGCACCACATTTGGCGTAATGTTTGAGAAAAATGACTGTGGCAGGTGTGCATAACTATTATCTAAATTCCATCCTGTTTCGTTCGTTTGTTGTGTCATTAAATTTCATCCTCGTTTTTTTGTCTTATATAACTCAACATTTTTCTATATGGATAACTTTGAAACTCTTCATGACTTTTAGTCGTATATAATTTATTAGAAAAGAGAGGTGTATCATCGTGGTGAATGTGATTTTCTGGTTAATCATTTGTATTCCTTTATATGCAGTATTGATTTGGCAGTATGTAAATCCAAAAGAAGCAATGTTATGGGGCAAGCGTTGGATGTACCAAGATGAGCCTCAAATAACTGATAGTGCTATTCGTAATACCAAATTGTTGTCTCTTTTTGGCATGATATTTTTATCAATTATTTTAATAATTTTATTTTTGTCTAAATAAAAATTCAGTGACTTCTACCTATCTATAGTATACCCTTCAGACAAGAAGTTAGCCTCTTCACTTGTTTAGCATCTTGCAGAGGATATACATACATAGCGTTTGCGAAATTTTGGAGGATTGGAAAAATGGAGAAACAGCAAGCTATAGTCTTAAGCGATTATTTTGACCGCTGGAATGTATACGGTTCTTCAACTTATGAACTCAATAAATTAGACACAACAAACGATACGCTCATTCATTTTCATCAATGGGCTAATAAAAAACCTGTCGTAGCCGCATTTGATGTCAACAAACTAGGTCATGATCGTTATTATTTCTTATTCATTGATTGGCACCGAAATGATAACTATTACTTAGTAATTTATGCGTACAATAAATCAACGACTCTAGCCGAACTCAACAAAGTCATTGAAGAAGACGGCGAAACACTTCTTTCTTGGAAATACAATCCGTTAAAACGAGATGGGAAAAATGACGTTCGGAAATCGTATTTTAAGCAAACGCATGGGTCAACAACCATGAACATTCCACTTCCAACATCTGTTTTAGAAGTTGAACCTTTTGTAAATCAACTCTTTAAGCTTTGTCAAAATCGTGTTCGAGCGGATCGAATAGTGGAGATTTTGGGTCCTTCATCATAAAGAAGTATTTGAAATCATAGACTATACATATCAGTAACGCCCAAAATTTCGGGCGTTATTTTCTTTTTATTGGCGTATTCAATGAACGAAAAAAACAACGACATTTATGAAATCTGATAACATGGGATTATATGAAACTTTGCGATGGGGGAGATTTTATGTTCTTAGATCGGATTAAGAATGAGTTAATTCAAAATCAGCCTCTTTTTATAGGTGAAGACACGGCGATGCGTTCAGCCGTGCTTATTCCATTAGTAAAAGTAAACGAAGAATGGCATGTCCTTTTTGAAGTTCGTTCACTCACGATGAGACATCAACCTGGCGATATTAGTTTTCCAGGAGGTCGAATTGATCCAACCGATGCATCACCAATTGACGCAGCCATTCGAGAAACTCATGAGGAGTTAGGAATCGATCCAAGTGAAATAACCGTCATCGGTCAGATGAGTGCTTTTATTCCAACTTCATCCTTTGTTGTCTATCCATTTGTTGCGACAATCGATAACCATTTAACGCATTCTCTTAATAAAGATGAAGTCGAAGAAATCTTTACAATTCCAGTTAATTGGCTGTTAAATTATGAGCCTTATTTACATAAGGTGCCTGTTCAGCCTATGCCACTAACTGATTTTCCTTATGAAAAAATTGCGAACGGCGATCAATATCAATGGAGATCGCGAGTTATTGAGGAATGGTTTTATGACTATGAGCAGTACACGGTTTGGGGCTTAACCGCACGAATACTAAAGCATTTCATCGATACGATTAAATAGACGATACAACAGAGGAGTTCTCTAATGCGCATTGAACATATCTTTCAATTAGATTTTGCTTATTTAGAAACATTTTCAGCGCGGACAGATACGAAATGGGGTTCATTGTTTTTAAATGAAAATCAGCCTTCCTATTACGATGCCAACCATGCACATATCAATGAACCTTGTGAAAATCCGCAAGAGGTGATGGAGGAAGTAATAGCGTTTTATCAGTCTAAAAATATCATTCCAAGATTTTATTTGTACAATTTAGAAGCGATTGGAGATCTTATCTCTACATTAAAAGATAATCACTTCGGCTATGAAGAATTAACGACGCCAGTTCAACTTTGGGACAATAAAATCTTGAATAAAAAACTGAATGAAAATGTCTTGTTTGAAGTAGTGAATGAAAATAATTATTCTGAAGCACTAGATATTGAATGCAGCATCAAAGAGTTTGGTGGAAAAGATGTAAGGGAGAAAGCATTTGAAGAAGAATTTAGTCATCCCAACTTCATTCACTATTTGCTTCGATATGACGGGGTAGCGTGTGCAACTGCTTGTCTATTTATTAGTGGAGACCAAGCGCGATTGGAAAGTGTAGCTACTTTAGAAGCGTATAGAGGAAGAGGCTTAATTGGCGACTTGATTCATTATATACAAAAGGAAGCGGCAAAAAAGGATTTAGAAAATCTTTGGGTCTTCCCGATTAATGAGGAAATCGAAAAAGTCTATTTGAAGTACGGATTTCATACAGTAGAAAAACTAATTACGGGACACGCATTTTTAGGTGGCAAAAGTATAGTAGAAATTCGAGGATAAAGTGACTATCATTTGGAGGAATCGGTATGTATGATCCAACCATCTTTGACAATTTAAAAGTAGCTTTTGAAAACCAAGTGTACGATCTCGATAATTTGGAAAATGAAATCACCATTACAAACCGAATCGATCGAATGGATTTTGCGGTAATGGGCAGGGAATTCACCATTGAATTTACTCTCGTCGATTTGCCTGACGTCACTGCGGAAATTGTATTAGAAGCTTCATTAGAAAATACCGCAGCTGAGATCATGGAACTACCAGGAAAAAATCCAGGTTGTTCTTTGTTATTGCGCTTTTATAAGCGTGTTCACAATGTGACGAAGCAGTGTAAGGAAATTGACCAAGCTTTAAAAGAAATTTGGGAAGCTGACCAAAAACTAACCCAAACATTAAGCTTCATGTATGAACAAGACACTTCTAGCTACTTAGATACAATCGAAGTTTCATTTAATCACCTAATAAATGAAGAGCACATGGATGAGATTGAAGAATTTCTAGAACATGTATTAGAATCACTAGAAGTGTTAAATGAAATATAAAAAAAGAGCGATGACTTAGTCATTGCTCTTTTTTGTATAAGACAGAATGTCCTTGTCATTGTAATTCAATCGAAAAAAGATAAACTAAATCATTATTTGGTATCTTCATGAAATCTTCTTCAGTTTCAATTTCACGGACATATGCAAACTCATCATCATTTGAATATAAAAGTGTGGAAATGATTTTTTTCTCTCCCATTTTTATCGGACCAGTTCTAACATTACTTTGACTCGAGCCATATTCACCTTCAACAATATGTTCGATATTCTGAAAAGAACTAGTAGACAATTCAGAGGAACTGTCAACGGTTAGATTAGTGAACCACATTTCCTCACTATTATTAGCTGTTTGTCTTAAAATCATAGCTCTCAAATGATCTTGCTGTTGCTCTTTTGAAATTAAGTGAGTTAATTGACTTATTTGACTGATGAACTTGCCGTTCTCATAATAATCGATCGTCACAATTACTTTTCTGATTGAATCATCCTTCAATTCAATATCAAAGATTTGAAAATCCTTGTTCGAAAGACTAAGCAGTTTTTGTTCATATTCACTCAGCTTTACATCCTTAATAAAGGCATCACCAGATGAATTTTCGCCATCACAAGCAGAAATGAAGGAAAGGAGAAGTACAACAAAAAATAACATCTTTAAATGATATCCTCGACTACCTCTCACGAATCGCTTCCTCTTTTAGTAAGCGATTCGCTTCTTCTAATCTCGCAACCCTACTCTCAAGATTGCTATTCGGTATTGTAGTTTGACGATTTTTAGTTATTAAACGGTAGATAAAGAAAATGATCAGTCCCAAAATCACCATTAAGATTACCGGTGACCATCCTAATAAAGTTGACATATTTCCCCTCCTTTTTATTCATCATAACTTACAAATACGTCAATTCCAATATCAACCAAATGAAATTTTTAAAGAGTTATTAGGGAATACCAAGAAATTTAATAATAAAAGAATAAATGCTAATTTTTAACAAGTTGCAGGATTTTTGGAAGTCTTTGGAGAAAGGTATGTGATGATGAGGTTACACCGAAAGGTTTTCATCATAAACGATTAAAATTGGAGTGTGTGTGATGGATTTTTTCATATTCTTATGCGTGTTTATAGTTTTGATTTTAGCTATTAATAAAACGATTAAATTTTCATCATCAATATTAATTTTACTATTATTCTCCATAATTGCTAATGTAGCTCTAGCACAGAACTATACACAAAGTTTGATTCCTGAAGCGAATGACGGAATAAGCATTTCCAATCAATTATCTTACATGATAATAGGTGAAGATCGCTGGTCCCATGAGTTGTTTGAATCTACATATAATTCATCAACTATAATTTCGATTGTACTTTTAATTGTCTATTTGCTCACTTTGGTTTTAGAAAAGTTTTTAAGAGAAAAGTCGTTGAAAAATAATAATCTTTAAAAGGAGAATCCCATGTATTTGTTGAAAAACGGTCTTGTTTTAGATATAGGAAGTGGTGAATTTCATAAAACAAATATCATGATCGATGAGGGTAATATTATTTCTATCGAAGAAATACACAATGAAATTCCGGTTGAAGTAATAGATGTAACAGGAAAGTATATTATTCCAGGTTTAATAGATATGCATGTTCATATTAAACACAAGTTCGCTCCATTATTTACAGCTGCAGGAGTGACGACTGTTCGAAATACAGGAGGAAATGTTAACGAATTAGAATCATTGAGAAAAGCCACTAATGATTCGACAACTCCTCGAGTTATTTCAGCGGATCGTTTAATCGACGGTCCCCCTGGATTATGGGGAGAAACGAGTCCTTGGAACCTCAATGTTTCTAATAATGAAGAAGCAAGGAATGAAGTGAAGCGACAAGTTGAAGCTGGTGCTGATTTAATTAAAGTATATGGCTGGTTATCAGAAGAAAATATGAAAACAGTTGTCGAAGAAGCGAAGAAACATCAATTAGATGTTAGTTGTGATCTAATTTACTCAACTGACGTGACTGCAATCGATGCGGCAAAAATGGGTATTAAATGGAATGAACATGCATCGGGTATTCTTCAATTATTATTTCCAAAGTGGTCTATGAAGGCAGAAGATACAATTTGGAATGAGATTGACTGGAAAAAAGATTATCGTCAAGAATTAGAACCGATTTGTCAGGAATTAATCAATCATAGTGTTATCATATGTCCGACATTAACGCTTTACGATCAGTTATATCGTATGCCAGATGTATGGAAGCCAACAGCTGAATTTCCAGCGAGTCTCTCGAATCCTCAAAATCTAGTTAGACAATGGACGTATTTAGAATCGTTAAAAGAAGCATTACATAAACAGGGAAAGCCCATACATATTATTAAACAAATCGTAAAGCTTTATCACGATTTAGGAGGAATGATTGTTGCGGGGACCGATACGCCAGCAGGTGTTTGGACATATCCTGGGCTTGCTCTTCACCGAGAATTACAACTATTAGTAGAGTCGGGTTTAAGTGAATTGGAAGCATTGCAAAGTGCAACAAGGCATGCTGCTTTAGCTCTAGAAATAGATAATCTCGGAGAAATCAGTTCGGATTTCATTGCAGACTTATTAGTGTTAAATAAAAATCCTTTAGAAAATATTGAACATACCTTGTCCATTCACCAGGTTATTAAAGGCGGGAAAGTATACGAGCAAAAAGAGATATTAGCATCCGTTCCTTCCGATGATGAAGTAGAAATTATAATGAATAAGTTTATTCAAGAATTTCAAGACGGTTTATTTGTAGGAAAACTTTGAGATTAAACAATAATATAGGTGGTTTTGATCATGACATTTATCTTCACTTTGATTGTAACCTTACTTATCGGTGCATTTATGAACATCATATTTAAAACGACTAAAGTTACTGATTGGTTAGGCGTTATAGCTGTCTCGATTTTTAGTTCCATGATTATCACGGTTCTTTTATAGAACTGTTTTTGTAAAGGGGGGAAAACATGTGGGTTCAACGATTTATTGATACAACACGAGGAGCATTTGAATTGTTTGAAGCGGGTCAAGGTGAACCGCTGGCTGTTACTCATTTATACTGCGCTTTTAATGAAAAAGGGAATTTGTTTGCCAATCCATTTACATCCCACTATCGAGTGTATTTAATCAACCTTCGAGGTTGTGGGAATTCAGTGAATGCTGATCATGAAGGTCAATATAGCATGAATGAAACCGTATTAGATTTAGAGGCAATTAGGGTAGCGTTGGGATTGGAAAAGTGGGGGTTTGGAGGACATTCAACCGGTGGAATGCTTGCGTTAAAATATGCCATAGTCGCACCATCTTCTCTTACTAAAATTATTGCTGGTGGAGCTGCAGCGAGTATAGAATACGGATTGGATCCTAACAGTATTTATTGTTCAGAAAACAAGAACTTTAATCGAATAATCGATATTATGGACAAACTAAATGAATCTTCAACTCAAGTTGAAGAACGTCAGAAACTTGGATATGAGTGGGCTTTGATGTCCTATTTCTCAGAAGATAAATTGAAAGAAGCTTTAACAAAACCAAACAGTGGAAAGACAGTTGGCGCTCGTTTAGATTACTTTAGAAAGATTGAATGTAAGACCTATGATCTCCGAAATGATTTAGAAGATGTGAAATTACCAAGCTATATATACGCTGGTAAGCATGATGCACAATGTCCATATAGATTCGGTGTTGAAATTGCCAATCTATTACCCAACTCAACATTTATCACGTTTGAAGAAAGTAACCACAACCCTTTTTCGGAAGAGGAAGAAAAATTCCAAGAGTTTGTGAGATTAACTGTTTAAGCATATTTATGATTTATTAGAGAAATTAATTAGTAGATTAGAACGGGGGAATTTTAATGAAACTAGCTGAAGCATTAATATTAAGAACCGATTCTCAAAAGAGATTAGAACAGGTCAAGCATCGGTTGCTTTTAAATTCTAAATTCCAAGAAGGAGAATCGCCAAGCGAGGATCCGAAAGACTTAGAAAAAGAATTAAAGCATTTACTTAAACAGCTAAAACAACTCATTCAAAGAGTAAATCGTACAAACTTATTAACACCATTTGATGAACAACGATCACTTGGAGATGCTTTAGTCGAACGTGACCTAATTGGCCAAGAAAGAAAAATATATAGCGAATTACTGGACCGCGCATCCGTGCGGCATGATAGATATTCAAAGACAGAAATCAAATTCGTCACGTCAATCAATGTAAAAGACACACAAAAGCATGTAGACGAGTTATCTCTCAAATTCCGTTTGATTGATACTCGAATTCAAGAACTGAATTGGTTAACAGATTTAGTCGATTAATTGAGCAAGTTGGTAGCAAAATGAAAAGGCGAGTATAATCCGCCAACTGGACAAGTTGGAACTCAATGGCAAAGGTTCAGGGGTAACCTTGAGGTTCAAATCCTCTTACAAGTTAAACCCATGACAGTCACAGTTTTACAAGTTACTTATACAGTTTACTACCGCGTACTGATTTTCATTTTGTGAGGGTGGATTAGGGGATGCAATGTCAAAAAGGAGCTGCTACGGTGGCTCTTTTTTTGATTAAACAAAGCTGTTATGAATAAAAATAGTGAAAAATTCTATTAAGATGGGCGTGAGAAATGAATGATGAAAATGAAGTACATCATATATCTTTTCGTACTAGCCTCGCTTCTTGTAGCTTGTAATACTTCTAACGGTTCAGGTGGGATGCAAGAGAGAGTGAAACCGTCAGTGAAGGGTGTAAGTGACGTTGATGTAGTTAACACTCACGGTGGAGTTGAAGGTGTAGAAAAAATGCAGGTCTTTTATGAAAATACTCAAAAAAAGATAGCTGCTGACTTACGAATTGTCCACTACACGATTGAAGGAGATCCAATGGTTACGGATTTAAGCTATAACGGGGATACGATTGAAGTGGAACACGATACGACAAGGGATACATTTGGAAGTGGTCAAGTCACTTCAAATACCTGCGGCAATATGTTGGTGGAGTCAAACCCAACGAATATCTCGTATATTGTAACCGACTGTGAGGGGCTGACTTATGGGATGGATAGTGTTTTACAAATAGACTATGACATGAATCAGCAGGATTTATTTGAAATTGAACTGAAGTATGGTGTTGAGCTTGAGAACGAAATAAATACGGTAAGTAATACTATGAAAAAAGTTATCAATACTCAAGAAACTCAAAGTAAGAACGATTTTGAGTTACCTGAAAGTGTTATGCAAGAAGTTTATAAGAAATTGGTGCTCATGAATTATTTAGGTGAAAAAGACTTGCAAGCTAAATGTGATGATGAAGATGCAATGAACTATCAACTAAATGTGCATATAAACGGTGGCCAACGTGAATTCCAATGGACTTCGTGCGATCAAAGTTATGATGGACTGAAATTGACGGAAATTGCAGAGTACGTCATTGAACAATCCGAAATAGAACAAAGTGAAATGCCAGATGTTGAGGTTCAAGGCTACGTGCTCGAAATTAAAGATAATATGCTGCTCATCGTGGAAGATGTAAATATGCTTGAATTTGAATGGCTTAAAGTGGAATTACCTCAAAATGATCTGGATACATGGATTTTTGATTTCGCTAATTTAGAAGGAGTTAATACTGATGAATTCAAAATTGGTGATAAAGTCCACGCAACGATTCAAGGGGATATCGTTGGTTCTAAACCAGGGAAAGCGGTTGTGAACGAAATTAAGAAAATAGATTAACTCAATTTTAAGGTGGAGATATCATGTTCTATCGAAGAAAATCTTATATTGTAAAAAGTGATTTTGTAGAAGTTTTCAATAAACATTTCAATGAAACAAATCTCCCAAATCAATTGAAACGAGGAGCAAAGTTAGTGGGGAGATGGATGCTCCAAAATGATGAAGAAACGACCTGCGTATTTGCTATTTGGGAATATGATAGCTACGAGCAGTATGTAGAAATCGAGACTACTATTAAAGCAGATACATCCCATGTGCAGCGAATTCAAGATTGGTATGATTCCCTTGGCGGAAGAGAAAATGTTTATAAGAATTATATACTCGAAGTGAAGAATGAGAGACTGGAATCGACATTATTGTAATTAGTGATTAGTTATTTGTGGATTAGTAATGGGAGGGTGAGTGATTCCTGTGAGATTTAATATAGTTATTTGTGTTCTATTTTTATCAAGTTTACTTTTAGTAGGGTGTAGTGAGGATAATACAATTGATTGGAAGCCGACACCTGCATTTATTTCAGATGATATGGACTTACATGGAACTAAAGGAAAGTTTGGTATTAGGAAAGTAAATGGTGAGGTCGTTGAACCTGAATTTCCAGTAGTTGGCCAAGGTAGACTATATCACCTTTATTTCTTAGATAGCACCAAGGATTTCAATGGTAAAACGTATAAAATGTTGGCAACTCATAAAGATTCTGAAAAGACCATCGAACTTTATGAAGATAGTATTGAGAACAATCAAAGTGGAGCAAAATTTGTTCTTGAGAAGACAGGTCTGTGGAAAATTGATGTTTTAGTTGATAACGAACAATATACGAGTTTTGTTATTGAAGCAAAAACCAATGAGTGACTTGAAATTAATAGCTAATGAATAGGTTTATAAAGAATTACTTTAAGGGGGTAGTAGATATTAGAAAAATAGGAATTGGTACACTAGTGATTTCGTTATTTTTTATTTCTATCATTATTTACAATCACAAACAACAACCAACAATAAATGACGTCTTTGAAATTACAAAGAAATGGTCACCAGGAACTGAAGAAGTTTATTTCGTACGAAAAATTGATGGGAAATGGGTAACCATTCTTAGAAACCAACATTCTGTAATGATTGGAGAATTAAAGCATAATTGGTTTGGATTATGGCAAATTCGAGATGATGTTGGCGAAGAAAGTTCGTTAGCTTCAACATATTATCCTCCAGAAAAAAATGACGAAATCACCTGGAGTATAGCGGAAAGAGAAGAAAATAAAATAGTGTATTATTTTGGACAATTAGTGAATCCAGAAATTCAAAAAATCACAGTAGAAACTAATGAAAAACCCGCTGAAGTTGTTCCTCTTATCACTTCAAATGGAAATCGATTTTTCTTTAAAAAGATAAAAGCTAAGGAAGTGTTTCCTGCAAATATCAAAGCATTTTCTAAATCGGGAGAATTAATTTATTCAACTCTTCCAGAATAACCCTAGAAGAAATTATTAATAAGCCAAGTAAAAAATTGATTAACCCTAAAATTTGGGTAATTACTATCGGAGGTTATACTTTGAATGAAAAAACAATGAGATTATCACTAACTGGTGCAATAATAATTTTGAGTATTGCCATCCTTTTTTCTGCCTCTCAAATCTCAAGCGCAATAAAAGACTCTTCATCAAATTCAAATAACACGGATGTAGAGCAAAATAGATATGAAATGATTTCACCAAATGATAGCAATATTATCATTTTCGATAAACAAAGTGGAGAATATTGGAGAAAGTTTATTGAAACTGGTGAAGGGCCAACTGAATGGGAAAAGCAAGCATCCCCAATCGGTAATTAAAAAATTGAATTATGTAAGAGCATTTCATTTCTTGAATTCCTTAATTCAAGAATTATTAAAGGGTTAATTCTGTATTTTTCTTATTCAACTGAAGTTTTATATTAATGAACAAGGGATCGGAGTAGTCAAATGACAAAAGACAAATTAAAAGGTTTAGTAGCACTAGGTTTTTTATTGACTGTAATTGGTTTCGCATTGCTATTTTTCAGTGTTAATTTGGGAATATCACGAGGTTCGAATTGGCTAATCGAGCAAGAAGTGGCAGACACTTCAACATACCTAATTATACTTGAAGGCTATACAAATAATTTCTTGGCTGCAGGAAGTATCCTTTTTGGGATTGGTCTTGGGACAATCATTTTCACTTTTTATAAGATACTTAGTATTAATGAATAGAAGTGATTATAGTGGAACGATTGCCAAAATTTATTTATCAAAGTGGAGCAAAATTTGTTCTTGAGAAAACTTGACTGTGGAAAATTGATGTTTTCATTTGTAAAGAACTATATACAAGTTTTGTTATTGAAGCAAAAACCAATGAGTAACTTGAAAATAATAGCTAATGAATACCTATCTGAAAAATAAGCCTTAAACAATAATTGGAGTTGAATATGGTGGTGTTAATTGGATACTTGTTGCCTACAGTAATAGCCATCTTCGTAGTAGGTGCTTTTGCACCTTTAGTAGGGCTAGTTGTAGGGTTTTTTATTCATATGTTTATAATGATTTTTGAAATACATAAAATAGTAGTTAAAAAGGATAAAAGAGATAAAGGTCAAATGGCAGTTGAAGAATATAAACGTGAAAGAGATATAAAACAAAAACAGATGGAATCAGAAGGGTTGAAGAAGAAATTTTAAAAATAGGGAGTGGAAATAAATGAAAAGAGCCATAATTGGTGGCTTTATAATGTTAGGAGGATTATTAACCACATTAACAATTATTTTATCTGGAACTATATTTGCAACGCATATTACCGTATGGTCTGGTAAGTCAAAATTATGGTATGCAATCTTTGGGGAGAGACAATATGAAGATGAAGTTGTAGAGTCATTATTCTTAGGATTTCCATTCGGAGTAGGAGTGGTTTTTACACTTTTGGGTCTAGTTATTTTATGTATCGAATATTTAAAAACTTTTGAAAACCATAGTTAAGAAAATTTTGCTTCAACCTCATGAAAATTCAATTCTGTTCTCAACTCATTTTCATTCTCTGTGGTGTAGCGTTGGTTTTGCGCTACATGGATGGCTAACGCAGCAGTTGAGTTTTATATATAGTAGTAAAATTGGGGGTATTAATTATGCGTTTATCACTTTTAGGAATATCATTATCGATTTTTGGTATAGCACTTATTTTAACATCAAGTGGTACAGGAACGACATTAGGTCTTGGTTTTTCATTTTTAGGTGTAATAGTCGCACTTGTTTCTTTTTTTGTAGGTGGATTTAAAAATTAAAAGACAACTCTTATTAAACTAACTTGGTGCTATAGCTCGAAAACGGAAAAGTTAGAATTTCAAGCGAAAGATGAAGTGATTATAATGAATAAACAAAGAGAAGCAACGCCTGCATACATAATAATGACTTCTATTATTTTTAGCTTATTTGTTATTATTCAAAGCGTTCAAGTTATTTACACGCCACATACATTTGTGAGAGTTATAAACTTAATAACTATAATTTTTCTATCTTCAGCAATAGGTGCTTTTATTAGAGAACTATTTATTTTAAAGAAGAAAAAAGTAAATATGAATTAGCTTTTCAACTAAAGGTTCGCTTTTAGTTGAATAATACATCATACAAAAACATAGATTTTTGGCTGTTTTTTTGCGTTCGATAGGTACATTTAGGGTCAAATTAATATTTTATTTCTAGTTATTAAACTATTCTTGATACTTATGTATTTCTAAAGAGCTCAATTCATTTACGAATTGAGCTCTATTTGTATGTTGAATTTAGTTTTTGTAACAGATAATTAAACGTTTTTTTCTATTCACTCTGGCATTCCCTTAAGTAGTCAATAAAAATATCTTTAACCATTAACACTTTGGAGTAGTCAATTAGTTTATTTCCTTTAACACTTGGATATCCGCTTACATCTTCATATACAAGAGGCATGCCAGTTCCAACTGTATAGGTCTTACTAAAATCAATAGGTTCCCCGTTAATTTGAATGTCCGAAATATTGTTATCGACTTGGGTCCAAATCACACCAGCAAATTGGAGTTTTCCAATGCTCCCACCTTGAGGGCGGAAACCGTTCCCATACACTTTTCTATTTGTGATTTCTTCATTTAGAGTTTCATTTAGGAGACCAGCTATTTGTTCGCCGGTTAACTCGATTAACGCTGAGGATTGCATACTCTTACATGCATTAACTATATCACCTTTTGTGATATCCCCACCGGTTACTCCGCTAGAAGCAGCCCCGCCATACATAATTCCAATGTCAGACTGCCAAAAGTCTTTGACGCTATGAGCCATTAACTTTACTAATTCTTCGTGACTAATATCCTCATCAGAGCTGTAGATAATTTCAGATAAAAATTTATCCGTTACTACTCGAGCTCTATCTACAATCTCACTTAATTCCGGATCACTAACATCATCCATTGATATCTCGGTTAAATGACCTGTATGATCAACTACTTTCTTTTGATCCGTATCCACAGTAACTTTTAGTTCACCTAAATACTTTCCAAAAGAACCTGCTTGTACGACGACGATATCAGAAACAAATTCTGGCTGGTTCAATATGGTATGACTATGTGCACCAACAATGACATCAACTAGCCCGGATAATTCCTTGGTAAGCCCTAAATCTGTGTGATAACCCATATGTGATAGGAAAATAATGAGGTTAGCTCCGTCATTTCTTAACTTCTCAACTGCAAGCTCGATTTCTTTAACCGTATTTTTATTGCGCAAGCCGTGCTTCTTTTCATAGGTATCTTCAAATTGATCAGTAGCTCCAAAAAGTCCGATCTTTAAATGCTCTCCAACCTCAAGTAACAAAGTCTCTTTAATACCACCAATTTGTGAGCCATCCGCTTCTTCTATATTAAGTAAAAGCCAAGGTACTTTGGATTGTTGACTGAGTTCTCGAATTCTTTCCATAGGTAAACGCAACAGTTCATTATTTCCAACTGTCATCGCATCATAACCAGTGGCAGCAAGCATTTCAAGATGGATAGCTCCAGAAGTAGCTAAGCATTCATTCATGCTCAAATCCATATGATCACCGCCATCTAAAACAATCACATTTTCTCCTTGGTCCAATAATTCTTGCTTCCTCTTTTTAATTAACGCCGCTTGTCTAAGTGCTAAATCATAATAACCATGCAAATCATTCGTATGTAAAATCGTAAGTGTTTCCTTCATTTTCGGCCTCCATTAAATAAAACCCATTTTTATGTAATTATAGCATTGATAATAATGTATGTTTCCATGTAAGTTTATTGAAACCTATTGCATTTATTTTCGTAGTAATTAGTATAATTTACCTTTAAAACCAATTATTTATCGTGACTTAGTTAACAATGAAATTCAGCAAATACCAGAAGAGTAGGAGGGAAAGTGGTTGAAGAAAATTAGTTCTTTTGCGTTATCAATTAGCTTATCATTTTTACTTATTAGTTGTAGTGAGACAGAAAAAGTAGAGAGTCCCACACCTGATATGGACGAAAATCCGATCGTATTTAAACATAACGAACAAGAATTTAAAATCTATACCTATTATGACGAATTCGAAGGATTTTTGGAAAGTGCAAAAAAACAACCTGATAATATAGATGAACTGTATGAAGAAGCAATTGTAAAACCAGTTAGTTCCGATATGGGAATCCCACGTTTAAAACATTGGATGTTAACACCTCCTAAAGATGTGGAGGCTATGGAAGAATTAATGGGGAATTTAACTGAAAAGAAAACATTAATAAACGAATTGGTAATTGAAGCTCTTAAAGAATCATCGGATTTGCTTCCTGGAGAAGATAAGTTCATTTATGTTTTACCATCAACTCCTCAATATAAATCTTCGCTAAAAAAGGTGAATTATGTAACTGGAGAGGCATTCAACAAATATACAATGATCATATTGGTGGATCCTTCATTTCTCGAAATAGACATAAAACATACCATCGCACATGAATATCATCATCTTGTTGCTATGGAAAGTGAAGTAGGAGATACACTGATTGAAAAAGTCGTATTAGAGGGAAAGGCAGAAGCATTTTCGAAAAAAATGTATCCAAGCATTGATGTACCGTGGGTCAAGCCATTAACAGGATACTACAAAGAAGAGTCATGGAAAATTTTCAATGAGAATTTAAACTCAGCTGATTATGAGGTTTGGTCAGATTTCTTCTTTGGTAACCGAGGTAAAGGGATTCTCCCCTTGTCCAACTACAAAATTGGTTATGAAATTATGGAGAGTTTTTTGATGGAAAATCCCGACGTCTCGCTTGAGGAATGGACACAGATGCCAGCTGAAGACATATATGCAAAGAGCAATTTTAAGGGAACGGAATAATGGATTGAAATTATAGTGTTTGGTTAAGGACTGTCAGATCATAATTGATTGACAGTCCTTTTTGTTGCCACCAATAATGATGTTGACTTAACCCGGAATTTAGAAAAGTTCAGGTGAATTGTAGTAATTCAATTAACTTATCATAAAAAACAGACAATCTTTCTTCTACATCTTCTTTAGACCCGAAACGGATGATTTGTTCTTCGTTTAATCCTTCTTCCAACATACGACCGTGATTCACAGCTGAATCCAATACTTGAAGCATTTGTTCTCCTCTTAGGATCACAATTGAATCGGGATTTTGTGCACAATAACCTTTTACAAAACCATCCGCAATGCTCTGCAATGTTTCTTGGCAATTATTAAATCGATGCTTCTTATAGCGTTCAGTATGTGCGAGTTCCACAAATAACGTTTCATATAAATTCAAAAAGTTTCCAGCCATTACTTCGCCAAAATACAAGATTGGAAGTGGGTCAATGAGTCGAATTTGCCCCTTATCGATTAACCAATTCTCTGGAGATGCATCTTGATTCGTTAATACTGGATGACTGATTGCTTTTAAACGAGTTTCGCATATCTTTTTTATGCCATTCCTTAAATCGGGGTTGTCGAAAATGGGTCTCTTTAGTGACAATTCATGGTAGTCATCCATTACTTCTTTACATTCATCTTCAATGAATTCTTGGAAATCACTCAAAAATTGACCATGTAGACCTCTTTCTTTATTCCATGTTAAATATCCTAATCCTTCGAGGCCATGATCAACCTGTTCAACTTCCCTATATAATTGACCAATTACTTCACCCATTTCGAGTGCATCGCTCTTACTCAATTTGTGTAGATTCACATGATTTCCTGCAAAAGATTCCACGGTATACGTTAACTCTTTTGATACATAGTGTGCTAACATCTCAGGGGCAGCACAGGGTTCGACTTGATTCACAGAGCGATAATAAAGGTCAGTACCACCATATTCTGCTTTTAAGGCGGCTTCATCGTAAGGAACCTCTTTGTTGTAGGCGAATTTTTTAGGAATTCGTAAAACAAGTGGTTCGTGTTGGGCGCCCGTCAACTTCCAAGCTTGATGCCACGCACCTTCACCTAAGTAATCTGCCTTTGAATTAATATAATTTGAATGTTGTAATGCGTTTTTGAGTGTCATGATGATTGCTCCTTTACTATTTACAGCTTAGAACCTAGTCCTTCTCGAATAGCTTGGATTAAATTCTTTTGTGTTTCTTTCAATTTTGCCGGGTCTTCTATTAAAATCGGTTCATCTTCCATGTAGAAAGTGGCGAACGACTGATCTTTATACCTTGGTACGACATGCATATGATAATGTGTCAATTCATTAAAAATTCCACCGTTTTGACATATCGTGATTCCATCAGGCTTATACAGTTTTTTAATTGCTTTTGAAATAAACATAGAAGCTTTCATTATTGATTCGGCTGTATGTTCATCCAATTCATCGGCGTCGAGAATATGACTTTTAGGCAATATTAATACATGACCTTCATTGAATGGTTCATGATCTAAGAAACAACTAATATATTCATCTTCAAACACAACATAAACCGGTTCTTTTTCGTTCGCTAACCTACATCCTATACATTCCATAAACACACAACCTTATCTATTGGTAAATTCTGATAAAATTATTTTAACATAGAGAAATTAGAAAACAACTTAGCTTTAGTGATTGATGATACCGTGGAATTGTCATTGTGAAAAAATTGAGTTGTCCAATAAGTTGTTTTATCTAATTAGGAAAAGAATTTTTAAACTTCCCCAAATTCACTCGATTTTTTATTTTATTCCTATTCATAGTTGATATTGAATTGTAGTGGAAGACGGCGTAAAACATCTGCTCCTGCATCGCTTCGCTAGCTTCGTCGGAAAGATTAGCACCAAATCCTTTGGTCCTAATCTTTCCTGCGGGAATAGCATGAGCTGAAGGCCCCGGAAGAACGAAGTGATGAGTAGACTGAAGCCATGCCCGCGGAAAGCGTCCGTCTGAAACGGAAATCATTTCATGGAAAAAGTGATTCTGATTGATAAATCCCCAGTTTGATTGATAAATCCCATAGCTGATGAAAATTCAGCTCTCAACCTTTCACTACCCCTTCGCATTTCTTCGTCATCATCACAACCCTCCACTCATACTATAAATAAACCAACCCCTGAATGGAGGGAAAAGTATGGACATCTTAAATAAGGTGAAAAGCTACCGAGAAGAAGAGAATAAACTCAAGTGGGAAGGCACATTTTCCGATTACTTAGCCATTGTGAAGGAACGACCTGAAGTTGCTCAAACCGCTCACTCACGGGTTTACAATATGATCAAGAGTGCTGGAGTTACGGAAGAAGATGGCCAGAAACGATATCAATTTTTTGGCAATGAAATATTTGGACTCGAAACTGCACTTGAACGACTCGTGGAAGAATACTTTCATCCTGCAGCCAAAAGATTAGATGTTCGCAAACGGATTCTTCTTTTAATGGGTCCTGTAAGTGGTGGTAAATCGACTCTTGTGACCTTGCTTAAACGAGGCTTCGAGAAGTATTCAAGAACAGATGAGGGTGCGGTTTACGCCATAAAAGGTTGTCCCATGCATGAAGATCCTCTTCATTTAATTCCTCACGAGCTGCGCAAAGACTTTTTCGAGGAATATGGCATTCATATTGAAGGGAGCTTGTCCCCACTCAATGCAATGCGATTAGAAAAAGAATATGGTGGACGAATTGAAGATGTGCGAGTTGAGCGGATATTCTTCTCCGAAGACAAACGAGTCGGCATCGGAACGTATACGCCTTCTGATCCGAAATCTCAAGACATCGCTGATTTAACAGGAAGCATCGATTTCTCAACGATTGCCGAATTTGGTTCTGAATCTGACCCTCGTGCTTATCGGTTCGATGGTGAATTAAATAAAGCGAATCGAGGAATGATGGAGTTTCAAGAAATGTTGAAACTAGACGAAAAGTTTCTCTGGCTTTTATTGTCGTTAACACAGGAAGGTAATTTCAAAGCTGGAAGATTTGCCTTAATTTCAGCGGATGAATTAATTATTGCGCATACGAACGAAACCGAATACCATTCGTTTATTTCCAATAAAAAGAATGAGGCTCTTCATTCAAGAATTATCGTTATGCCTATTCCTTATAATTTGAAAGTGAGCGAAGAAGAACATATCTATGAAAAAATGATTAAGGAAAGTGATATGACGCATGTTCATATTGCACCTCAAGCTCTAAGAACAGCGGCTATTTTTTCAATTTTAACGAGACTGGAAACGCCTAAGAAACAAGGCATTGATATCGTCAAAAAAATGCGACTGTATGATGGGGAAAACGTAGAAGGCTATAACCAACTTGATGTTGAAGAACTGAAGAAAGAATTTCCTACTGAAGGTATGCATGGAATTGATCCGCGCTATGTCATTAACCGGATTTCTTCAGCCATTATTCGCAAAGAAGTGCCTTCTATTAATGCACTAGACGTTTTGCGTTCATTAAAAGATGGACTTGACCAACATGCTTCAATTTCACAAGAAGATCGAGAAAAGTATTTAAATTATATTTCGATTGCACGAAAAGAATATGATGAAATTGCGAAGAAGGAAATACAAAAAGCCTTTGTTTACTCTTACGAGGAATCTGCTATTACGTTAATGGATAACTACCTCGACAATGTGGAAGCATTTTGTAATAAAAACAAAATGAGAGACTCACTTACTGGGGAAGAAATGCAGCCAGACGAAAAATTAATGCGCTCGATTGAAGAACAAATTGGTATTTCAGAAAATGCGAAAAAAGCATTCCGCGAAGAGATTTTAATCCGTTTGTCTGCTTATGCAAGAAAAGGCACACGCTTTGACTACAATTCGCATGAACGTTTGCGTGAAGCGATTCAAAAGAAACTGTTTGCGGATTTAAAAGATGTTGTGAAAATTACGACATCATCGAAAACGCCTGATGAATCACAACTGAAAAAAGTAAACGAAGTAGTAGCGCGATTAATAGATGAGCATGGGTACAATTCGATTTCTGCGAATGAATTATTGCGATACGTTGGAAGTCTGCTTAACCGATAAAATGATAGAAACAAGACTAATTATTTTTCATTAGTCTTGTTTTTTATTTGCCCTGACATGTTCATAACTTGATTGTCCGTGCATATGATAAGGAAATTAAAAGCTTCTATTAAAAGATGGGTGTGGATGGAAATGAACGAAAACCAACATAATCGTTTTGTCATCTCACAGGAAAACTGGTCGCTTCACCGAAAAGGATACCAAGATCAGCAACGTCATATGGACAAAGTAAAAGAAGCCATTAAAAATAATTTGCCGGATTTAATTAGTGAAGAAAGTATTATCATGTCAAATGGACGAGATGTGATTAAAATCCCGATTCGTTCATTGGATGAGTACAAAATTCGATACAATTACGATCAGTCAAAACATGTCGGTCAAGGCGATGGAGATAGTCAAATAGGCGATATCCTGGCACGTGATCCTAACAATGGCAAAAACGGTCAGGGTCAAGGTAAGGAAGCGGGAGACAAACCGGGCCAAGATTATTATGAAGCTGAAGTGACGCTCGAAGAACTTCAAGAGGTTTTATTTAAAGAGTTGGAATTACCGAATTTAAAACAAAAGGAAACAGCCGATCATACCATTGAAAAGATTGAATTTAATGATGTTCGCAGAAAAGGTCTTATGGGGAATATTGATAAAAAGCGTACGATTTTAACTGCTATCAAACGAAATGCTTCGAAAGGGAAAGCTGAAATTTCCCCGATTCATAATGATGATTTGCGTTATAAAACATGGAATGATGTCATTAAACCTGATTCCAAAGCGGTTGTTTTAGCAATGATGGATACAAGTGCTTCTATGGGTGTCTTTGAAAAATATATGGCCCGCAGTTTCTTTTTCTGGATGACGAAATTTTTACGTACGAAATATGAAACCGTTGAAATTGAATTTATTGCTCATCATACAGAAGCCAAGGTGGTTTCGGAGCAAGATTTTTTTAATAAAGGTGAGAGCGGTGGAACCATTTGTTCCTCAGCCTATGAAAAAGCAATTGAACTCATTGAACAAAAATACAATCCATCTAGGTTTAATATTTACCCTGTGCACTTCTCGGACGGGGAAAATATGACGAGAGACAATGAGAAATGTGTAAAGCTAGTCAATGAATTAATGGATGTTTCGAGCATGTTTGGATATGGAGAAGTAAATGTGCATGGTCGCTATTCGACTTTAATGTCAGTCTATAAAGGGATTTCAAATGATAAGTTTCGTCATTATGTATTAAGAGAAAAACAAGATGTCTACCACGCAATGAAACGATTTTTTCAAAAAGGAGAAAAATAACACGCGAAGGGATTAAGTTGATGGATAAAGAGCTTCATCGTGCGATTGCTGAAATTACGGAAATTGCCTCGGGATTTGGCCTTGATTTTTATCCAATGCGCTATGAAATTTGTCCAGCAGATATTGTCTATACATTCGGTGCATACGGGATGCCGACACGTTTTTCTCATTGGAGTTTCGGGAAGCAATTTCATAAGATGAAGCTTCAATATGATTTAGGATTGAGCCAAATATATGAACTCGTCATTAATTCGGATCCATGTTATGCGTTTTTGCTGCATACGAACAGTTTGACACAAAACAAACTAATCATTGCTCACGTACTTGCTCACTGTGACTTCTTTAAAAACAATGTTCGCTTTTCTAATACAAGACGCGATATGGTTGAGAGCATGACAGCAACGGCTGAACGAATTATGAATTATGAACTGATTCATGGGAAGGAAGAGGTCGAACGATTTTTAGACGCTGCATTAGCCATCCAGGAACATATAGACCCTTCGATTATTAAACATAAACACAAAGAAGAACTTGATATAGAAGACGAAATCAATGTACGGAAAACGCCTTATGACGATTTATGGGGAATTGATTATAAGGAACCTGACAATAAAAATATTTTAAAGAAGAGAAAGAAATTTCCGCTTAGTCCAGAAAAAGACCTTCTATTGTTTATTCAAGAATACAGTACTGAACTTGAAGAGTGGCAACGTGATATTTTAACGATGATGCGAGAAGAAATGCTCTATTTTTGGCCACAAATCGAGACGAAAATCATGAATGAAGGTTGGGCAACTTTCTGGCATCAACGAATATTACGAGAAATGGATTTAACGACGGATGAGGCAATTGAATTTTCTCTGTTAAACGCAAACGTTGTGCAGCCTTCCAAAACAAGTATCAATCCCTATTACTTAGGGCTGAAAATTTATGAAGATATTGAAAGAAGATACAACGAACCTTCTGAGGAAATGTTGAGATTAGGGGTTAAGCCGCAGTCAGGTAGAGACAAAATGTTTGAAGTTCGAGAAATTGAATCCGATATTTCTTTCATTCGAAACTACTTAACAAAAGATCTGGTGAAGCAAGAGGATCTTTATTTGTTCGAGAAAAAGGATGGAAAATATATCGTGACAGATAAAGATTATGAACATGTACGTGACCGTCTTGTTTCCATGCGTGTGAACGGAAGCTTTCCATACATTGTCGTAGATGATGGCGATTATTCACGTAATGGAGAGTTGTATTTAAAACATGGCTATGAAGGAACTGAACTAGACCCACAGTATTTAGAAAATGTGCTTCCGTATATTTATCAATTATGGGGAAGACCCGTTTATATGGAGACTTTTCTAGATAATAAACCAATGGTGTATATGTATGATGGGAAAAAGGTGAGTCGGAGAATTATATAACTGAAGTAGTCACGTTGATAAATAGGTTTGATGAAAATGGTATTAGAAACTGTATAGCAATTCGAGAGCGGCCGAGATTTTGTTTCGGTCGTTTCTTTTGATTATAGATTCTATAATTTTTCATTGGGAAATTTAAGATCCATTTTGTTATTAAAATGAAAATTTTGGAAGGTGAATATTTAGATGGTGTCGAAATGAATCAAAGGAGTTTAATCTCTTTACTATTTGACTCTAACATAGAAAAAAGAAATTAAGGGGAATGAACTTCTTGGAGAGTATAAACATCATTGAATTGATTGCGACGATTTTAGCTTGAATTGTAATTGGGTGGTTAACCAATTTTCTATATACCAAGCAAGAAGTGAAACCAACTTTTTGGAAGTTTCTACTGATTTTATTTATTGGGTTTTTTACTTTTTCAATTAATTGGCCGTTTTGGAATCAACATTTCATACAAAGAATCTAAAAATGCTTTGCGTCTTTTAAGTGTTCCAACGTTTTAAAGGGAAAAGATGCCATCGAATGTGCCTAATAGAAGAGAATTTAACGCATTTTCCAGAAGATAAGTCAATTTCTGATGAGAATATCTTTGTTTTGAGTATTTTATTGCTTTCATTTCTGAATTCACAGCAACCATTTCTGTTAATTGATTGGACCTCGCTATTGAAAGAACCTGAGCCCCGTTACTGCCACGCACGCTATATCCAATACACTTCCTTCCACATAATCAATCGCAAACCTAAGAGCAATTTGTGAATTGCGAAAATGAGGTATTGATAAAATAGAAGAATTAAAATTTAAAAGAATTAGTCCTTAATCTATCGAGGTGAAAGTGTATGAAAAAGTATAATTTTGATTCCGTTCATGTGTTTAAATACGTCTCAGAGAAAAACTCTTATATCTACCGTCCAATTATGCGTTTTTTATACGAAAAACATATGGGGCTTGAACATCACTCAGTAACGGTAGATGAAATATACCATTTGCTTAGAGAAAATGAAACAATAACAGATAGTTTTACGGAATTACATTTGCAAGAATTGTTGAGTCAATTGGAAACGTGGGAAAACATATCTTCTGACAAAGTAAAGCGAAAAGGAATAACTATTGAAGAGTTCAAGAGAAAGCGTTATGCCTACCAAATTACTGATGTAGGTATTGAGGTAGAGGAATTATTGATTCGGATGGATGAACTTGACGAACAATTGATAGGCGGAATGAAAAGTCGTCAATTTAGCCTATTGTTACGAAACCTTGAATTATTAAGGGATACTGTGCCTGGCTACTTATCTTCAAGTGAAAAGGCAGTTGAAATTTGGTCAGGTGTGTTTGATACACATAAAACATTACGAACAAATGCGTCAAATTATTTGTATCACATTCAAAAAGCAGAAAAAGACAATCTTTTTAACACGGTATTGTTTTTAGAATTCAAAGATAACATTATTCAATTTTTGGGCTCTTATATCACCGAATTGAATAAAACAAAACACAAGTTAAACAAAGTGATAGGAGAGATTAGAGACTCTCACATAGAAGAATACATTGAAATGATGATTCAAGAAAACAAAGCCAATTCTATTCTTTATGATAACTATTCACCTGAAAGGTTACGAATTTCACTTATAACCAAATGGAAAGAATTAAAAATTTGGTTCTTAGGTGGAGATGGAAATGTCAGTGACATTGTTACATTAGGCGATAGAACAAGTGAAGCCATTGCGATGATAGTTTCTTATGCAAATCGCCTATCAGAGTCAACTAGCAATTCGCAAAGTCGTATTGATGATTACAGAACCTTAGCGTCATGGTTTAAATCATGTCAATCATTAAATGAAGCAAATCAACTGTTTGTTGCAACTGTTGGTGCGACACGTTCAAGAAGTTTGTATGCCAAAGACGAAATCGATATTAATCATGATGGCAAGTATATAAATGCGAATGAGTTTTGGGTCACGGATACAGAAAACTTTATAACGCCAAATATGAGCAACCGAGGTCCAAAAGGCAAAACAAGGGCAACCACGATTAAAAATAATAAAATTGAGCAACAACGTAGAATTATGGCTAAATTAGAGCAACGAAAACAAGAAGAAGAAAGTGTCAAAAAACTGATTAAAAACGGAAAAATCATTTTGGAAGAAGTGGGGGTGTTGGACGCTTTCCAACGTAAAACCATATTAAAATGGATTAAGAAAACAACGAAACAGCGTGTTGGGGGTCAAGATAAAACGAAACTTTATCGCACTGAAACTGGACTTAGAATGAGAATTTTTTATCGAGAAGAAAGGAAACAAATTGAAATCAAGTGTGAAGATGGCATTCTTAGGGGGCCAAACATTGAAATTATATTTGAAGGTGGGGTGTCGTGATGGAAGTAGCAACGAAAGAAGGATTGGGTATAGCTGTTGAGGCGCTTTTAGAAAATTTCGTTGTGGAAAGAAGTACGAACATCGAAGCCTTTCGTGAAATTATTCATTACGAAAAAACGCTGCGAAAATTCATGAGTTACAATTTTGGCTATCAATTAAAAATAGATTCAGAAACCGTAAAATTAGAAAAGGTGCCTTACATTGCGCGTAGTTGGATGGGCATTCAATCTTTCAAAGATGAACATGACTATATGTATTTGATGGCGATTCTGGCGATTTTAGAATCGAAAGCAGCCGATGAAGGTTTTTTATTGAGTGAAATTATTGAAGAAGCCAAGCTTTTCTTAATAGATATTTACGATGTCGAGTGGAAGGTTCAACACAACAGACAAAGTTTCATACGTGCATTAACTTACGCATCAGACATGAAGTTAATTCAGCTTTTAGATGGAAACATTTCAGATTTTGATAAAACAGAAGAAGGAGAAGTGCTGTATCGAACGACATCTTTGATTCGTTATATGTTTCGCAATGTTTCTAAGCCAATCTCTGAATTCACCGGAATCGACGAATTGTTGCACGATGGTTTGGACTTAGACAATCCGAGGCATTCATTTTTTAGAAAGTTGTACTTTGAAGCGGTTGTTCATTTCGATGAACTAACAGACGAAGAGAAAAAATATTTAACAAACGAAGAGCATTATGAAGAAATAAAGGTAACCATTGAAAAATATACGACTTTTGAAATGGAACGTTCTTATCATTGCTATTATTTAACAAACAGCGAACGAAAAAGGAGTTTAGAACAACATCCTAGCTTTAAGCATGAATCGTATATCGTTGCACAGGTCGCTAAAGCATTAACAAAAAGAATCGAACAAATGGATGAAAAGCCACAGGGATTATTGCCATACAGAAATCATGAGTTTGAAGCTTTGTTAAAAGAAACAATCGATAATTTTTCAATCGCCTGGTCTCAAAAAATGAGAGAAATGGAGTTCGCAAAATTCAAAGATATGATCATTCATTATGTAACGGAATGGAAACTTGCCACTTACGATGAAATAACAATGGAAATAGTTTTTTATCCTCCATTTATTAGAACCGTAGGTGATTATGACGAAGATTTGAGAGAGTATATCAACAATCAGAAAAAGGAGGTTGGCTTGAATAATGAATAAGCGAATAGACCGATGGGTGCCAAGCAAGACGGGGTTTATAAATTTTTGGGTATACGAGAACGAAGAATATGACTTTCACAAAGGAAATATACTATTTAGAGGTGAAAATGGGCAAGGGAAATCGGTGTCGATGCAATCAATCGTTCCGCTTTTATTAGATGGGAACAAACTACCTTCAAGGATTGACCCATTTGGTTCAAATAAAAGAAAAATCATCGATTATTTTAAAGTAAATGATGTCGTGGATACAAACAAAGTTGGTTATTTGTATTTAACATATGAAAGGGAAATATCGAAAGAGTTGGTTACAACGGGTATCGGATTGAAGCCGACAGATGACTCTACTGTTGATTTTTGGGGCTTCATTTTAAAAGGGGAAAGAATTGGAGAAGACTTTCCTTTGACTAAAAGCAGCGGATTCAACAAAGATGGTTTGGAAGAGTTTACGCCTTTATCGAAGATAGAATTAAAAAGAATTATTAAAGAAAAAAACAACGCCGTTTATGTGGATACACAAAGTGATTATGCTGAAGAAGTGAATAAACATGTGTACAAATTTGAAAATGTCGATTTATTTAAAGAGTTAACGGATTTATTGATTCAAATTCGTTCGCCGAAGCTATCAAAAGAAATGAAACCAACGATTTTATATAATGCATTAAAAAATGCGTTGCCTGAACTACCGTCAAGTGACTACTCCATGATTTCGAACACCATTAAAGATATCGATGACCGTAATCGAAAAATTGAAAATACGGAAAAAGATTTAGTATTGGCAAAAGAATTGGCGCATGAATTTAAAAAATACCGTGATGAAGTGTTTAACCAATCAGCTTATCGTTTTGTTGAAGCAACGAAAAACCAAAAACGAATTGGTACAAATCTATCCAAAAAAGAAAATGCTTTGGTTTCCGAGATAGTCGAGTACAAGAAAGTAAAAGATGAAATAGAAGACTTGGAAATTGAAAAAGGGACTAAACAGAGTAAGTTAGATTTATTAGAAACCCCTGAGTTGCGTACATTAAACAACGATAAAGAGAGAAAAGAAAAGGACTTTTTGAAAAAAGAAGGAGAGTTGAAGAAGAAAACCGAACAACGCGATGCCAATGAATCAGAAATGATGCAACTGAAAAAGCAATTGAAATCATTTGAAGATGCTTGTTATGAAATTGAAAGAAAATTAAAGAATGAGATTGCAGACATTGAACTTGTCGCAGAAGAAATTCAATTTCAAGAAAAAGATACGTACATTTCAGCTGCAAAAGATAATTTGGTTCATTTCCGGAAAGATAAAGGTTACTTTACATCTTGGACGATGCGATTAAAAGACCATATTGCCAAATTAAAAAGTGTATTAAAGTTGTTTGACGAAGAAAAACGATTGAAAGATTTGGCCGAAAGCAAAAAGGAAGAAATGAGAGAGAATGAAACCAAAATTGAAGAAGCGAGAAAAGCACTTAAAACTTCCATAAAGGCAATGGAAAAAGAAAAAGAAAATTACAAGATTGAGTTTCGCAAATGGATACAGGAAAACGAAGAATTTTACATTGTTCAAGATAAAATTGGGGAATTAATGAACATCGTTGAAAATTTATATGACTTTTCGAACATGGTTCCGAGTGCATATGAAAGGGAACTATCCAATTTAAAAGATGCGTTGTTGGGTTCTATTAACGAAAAGTATTATGACAATAAAGCTAATATGAAAAAGTTATCTGATGAACTGAATGAACTGGAAATAGAAAAGAAAAGGCTTGAAAATGTTACAGAAATCGAGCCTGGAAGACGAAGAACAGAAACCAAAAACCAACGTAAATTACTTAAGGAAGAAAATATTCCTTGTATCCCATTTTACGAAGTGGTTGAATTCGTAGATGGTCTGTCAGAAGAAGAAAAAGAGAGAATCGAATCATCGCTTTATGATATGGGTGTGTTAGATGCACTAATTGTTCCTAAAAGGCACTACAACAAAGTGCTAGAAAATGATGCGGTTTTGCTTCCTAAAGTGATAAAAGTAGAAAACGAAGAAGAAACATTGGAATGTTATTTAACGGTTGTAATACCGCAAGTAGATGTGTCAGAAAGTGATATTAAAGAAATTCTTCAAAGTATCGTTGTGGGTTCGCTAGAAAAAAATTCTTCGATAACAATGGATGGAAAATATCGCAACGGCATTATACAAGGAAAAGCAATAAAGCAACCGAAGGCATCTTTTATTGGGAAAGAAGCTAGGCGGAGGAACAGGGAAGAAAAAATTGCAGAAGTGAGTCAACAAATCAGTGAATTAGAAGAGAACATTAAAGAATTGAAAAAGAAAGATACAAAAACCCGCCAAAGAAAAGAGATGCTAGAAAAAGAATACGAGGAACGTCCTGTTTTGAATAATGTTGAAAATTCACATGACCAAAAGAAACAGATGGAAAATGTTTTAAATAATTTTGAAGAAATCAATGGTAAATTAAAAAATATCCATCAAGAATTATCCGATAGTTATGCAATAAGTAGGAATGAAAGAATTATCCAAAGTGGTTTTTTGAGTGGACAAAAAGATAGAGAAACCATCGCAAATATTATGGAAGTGGCTGATGGAGAGCATCGAGACGCTATTCAAGCATTGGCGAGCGGATTTCACACATTTGAAACAAAAAAAGTGGAACAAGAAGGTTCGAAAGTCCGATTAGAAAATTTAGAAGCGATAAATGATGAAGTAAACAGTGAAATTGATGGTTTGAAACGTGAAATCAAAACCATTCAAAAACAAATTGAAAACATCGAAGGTAGATTGAAAACGCTTGGTATAGATAAAGCCGAGGAAGAAATTGCTGAAATACGACAAAGGCTGGCTGAAATTGAGAAAGACATACCTTTAAGGATTGAGGAGAGAACAAATCATCAAAATAACATTAAAAATTTAGAAAGTGAAATCGAGAGAAGCCAGCGAGAACTTGCATTTGCGAATGAGCTTCAAGTCGCAAGGAAAGAAGTTTTTGAAAATGCAGTGCGTACGAGTGAGTTCGAAACAGTAACAGATATGTATAGCCTTGCGCTAAAGAAGCAGGACGAACACGCTAATATTTCAGCAGCCATACAAAAAATGCAAGAATCTGTTTATAATGTTCGCTCTAAAGGTCTGGAAGATTACTCGTTAACGAGTCATGAATCAGTTTCTGGAACATACGATATCAACTTGCAAGTGAATGAAGATAAAAAAGATGTTGTTTCGATTTTAAGGGATGAAAGGAAACGCGTAAATATTGTTCTATTCGTAAAAGGGTCAAAAATGAATCCTCAAGATTTTCACGACCTTTTAGAAAGTCAATTAATTGACCAAAAGTTGTATTTGAAAGAGGATGAAGAAGCTTTAATTAAAAATGTGATGATTCAAGGGATAGGAGAGAAAATTAGACACCTAATCGTAAAAGCAGAAAATTGGAAAAACGATATTAATCGTTACATGAGAGAAATGAACAATTCGATTAGTTTGCGTTTAATTTGGTCGCCGATTACGAAAGAAGATATGGGTGGAGAAGTTTCTTTATCTACGACTAAATTAGTCGAATTACTGGGACGGGATTACGACACATTAAAAGATTCGGATATTGAAGCCTTAAGTAATCACTTCATGACAAAAATCAATACCGCAAAAGAAAACTTGAACAATAAGAACAATAAAAAAAGCGAAGCTGAGAATTTAGAACAAGCATTGAAAGAAGTGTTGGATTATCGCGACTGGTATCAATTCAAGATTATGTATGAATTGCCAGGAGAAAAAGAGAAGACCTTAAATGAAGATAACTTGCCTAAATTAAGCGGTGGGGAAAAAGCGATGGCTATTTACATTCCATTGTTCTCGGCAGCTTACTCCAAATATAGTGCAGCAGGTGATGATGCGCCGTATTTGGTGGCGCTTGATGAAGCATATGCTGGGGTAGACGAAAACAATATCTCAGAAATGTTTGGATTCATGGAACGATACGGGTTCGATTATATTCTTACTTCGCAAGCTTTATGGGGGGATTATGAAACCGTACCTGGAATCAACATCTACGAATTGAGCTTTGATAAAGTGGCTCGTTTCGTTTTCTCTGAGCCGTGGAGATGGAATGGCGAAAAGTTGATGATAAACGAAGATATGTTGAAAAAGAGTGGCTTATATGCAAACGATGACGGCTCGTATGAAGGAGAACCAGTTCAAGATGCTTTTGAATTTGACTTCGAAAAAAGCAAGTAGCCGAATAATTATTTGAGGTGCTGTAAATGGAAGAAAAAATTGAGCTCCAAGCAAAGGAATACTTTGGAAGACAGGAATTCAAAAGCCTGTTTTCCTCTTTTAAAAAAAAGATAGAAGTGTTAGGAAAAGTTGGCGGTTCGGTGTTTGTTGCGATGAAAGAGGATGAACGTAGAGCAATAGAAAATTGGTTTGGTCAAGAATTCAAAGAAAAAACAGTATCTATCTCTCTTAAGAAGTTTGAAAAACGTTTGGAAGGTAGTAAATTTGAGAAATTAACTTTGTGGGAGTTAGTAGAAATTGTAACTAATCAGCCAATTATTTTAAAGAGAGAGAGAAAAGAACAAGAAGAACAACTAAGAAGGAATTACTTCGAGGGTCTGTTGCAATCATTTCCTCATAAAAATGCACAAATTATCATTAATAAAGTGATAGGAAAGGCGAAAGGAGTAAATGGATTTCTAACATCTTATAACAATAATGATAAAGAGGGCATCGAAAATTTGCTGAAAGCGATATCAAATCTACCGGCAGAAGGGGATTTTGAAAAGATTCCTGTCTTTGCAGAACGGATTACAGGAAATCCACATTATTTCGATAAGACGAATAAATTGACTCAGACGCTCGAAATGCTGCTTTCAGAGCATGAAAAACGACCATGTAGAGGCGATATTAATGCAGAAGAAAAAGCGGAACTTCTTACGATGTTTGGCTTGGCTAAAGATGATTTGCATAGTTTTGTTACGTGTTACGGTTTAGAAGCCTATCAAAATAATGAACAATTGAAACAATGGTATTGGGCTAATAAGGAAAAAACGGTTCAAAATATCCCATTACGGTCCATTAAAAAAATAGATAGGGTTGAACCTAGTAACGGTAATGTTGTGTTTGTAGTTGAAAACAGTGGTGTATATTCTAGTATAATTGATATTTTAGGGAATAAATTAGTACCGATTGTTTGTACCCACGGCAACTTCAAGTTGTCTGGACTTCTTTTATTGGATAAATTAGTTAAAAGTGATACTAAAATATTTTACTCTGGCGATATTGATGTAAGTGGAATTAAGATTGCCTCGTACTTGAAGAAAAAATACAAAGAAAATGTGCATTTTTGGAGAATGGGGCCTGACGATTACTTAAAGTCGAATTCACAAGTAGAAATAAGTGGAGAGTCTTTAAAAAGATTAGAGTATATAGACGAGCCTCGTTTCCAATCCGTAATTAAACTTATGAAGGAAAAGATGGTTGCAGGTTATCAAGAACCCCTTATATCAAAGTACGTTTTGGATATCGAGCAATATTTAGATTCAATTGAATTATAAAGTACTTTTTAGAGATAAACCCATCTTCTCAAGAAAACTTAGGTAAGAATGGAAGTTATATATCATGAATTTTGCAAATAGAAACGAATTTGGGAGTGAAGCTGTAAGTGAAAAGCATTCAGTGAATATCGCATATTGATGCCATATAATAATCAGTAGGTATTGGTGACATCCATCCAATACCTACTGTTTCGTTTACTGAATAATCATATCTTCAAAACCAGGCAAATCGTCCATATGACTCGCGATCATTGCGATAATGGTGCTCGCTTCTTCTTTTGCGAAGGTGAATTGACTTTCATCTTTGAAGATTTCTTCATCAGTCCAAAGTCGATTTACTCTGCGCAATACGCCTTCACCTGTAGCACTGACTACCCCAAATTGATAGGTTGTTTCCACTTCATCTTCAATATAAAAGGCAGTGACTTCTGGTGTTTCCCATTCGATTCCTGAAACACTAACCTCATTTATTTCATCTTCAATTTCAGTAATTTCGTAGGAATCATCATCATCTTCGTCATCTTCATCACCATTTTCATCTACATAATACATTTCGTGTTCTCCGTTTAAAAAGGCATGAAAGCTTTCATGAACAGCGTCGATAACATCCTCAATATCAGCAAGAATAACTCTTGCAGGTTGTTCAAATTCTACATCAAAGCTTTCAAGATAGAATTCTTCATTATGAGGATCGAACAAAAGGGTGCAGAAGTATTCTCTCTCTCCATTTAGCGTATCCACAAAAAATTCGATACGTGGATGTTTTGTGCTTTGATCAATTGTCATATGACCAATTTGATCGTACTCTTCACAAATGGATTCAAGCTGTTCTTGAAGTTCTCCAGTTACTCTGTTAAACCATTCCAACGCCATATTGTTAGCACCCCTTTTAATTTGTTTCTACAATAAATTATCTTGTCCTAAAACGGTTTAATTTTACATTCCATTTGTTACCAATATTAAGGCTAGTTAGTTAAACAGTTTATCGATCTTCTTCATGGAAAGGGACACGGAATTGGAAACAGCTGGGTAAACGCTCATAGGATGCTGATTTGAGTGTAAGGTTCCGAGATGAAAGAGCAAGATAGTCGTTTGAATGAGCAAGAGTGTCGATCGAAAGTGAAAGCTCACCCGAATCAAACAATTTGTCCAATAAAAAAACCGTCATCCTAAAAAAGGTGACGGTTTTTTAGAAAAGTCAATTTAACTAATCGCTGTCTTAATGAAATATTTGAACCTTACTAATGCAATTAAAATTCCAAACGCCCCATAGCCTAATAACACGAGTAGACCTTGCCAAATATCACTTACATTTGCTCCTCGCACCATGATATTTTGTAAACCGGTCTGTGCCCAGTATTGTGGCGTAAAAATACCAATTGCTCTTGCGAATGAAGGAAGCATTTCAAAGGGAAACCACAGTCCAGCCAACACTGCACCGCCTAAAGAAAATACCTGTGTTAGCGCAAGCCCTTGGTTTTCGCCTTTCACGTTAACGGCCATAGCTAATCCTAAGCCAGTTCCGCAAACTGCTAAGCAAATGACAATTGTACTGATAGCGAAAAGATTGCCCAAGTTCAATCCATATACAAAGTGTCCAAAACCAAGGAGAACTGAACATTGAATAATAACACTTAGCATAGCTGGAATCCACATACCGACTAAATAAGTTATCGGTTTTAAAGGTGTACTTTGCATACGTGCAACCATGCCTGATTCGCTCTCTTGGAAAAAGCGACGGACCATCGTAATCATGATGAAGAACACAAACATGACCGTATACCCTGGAACATATTGTGAAATGGCATCAACTTGTTTTGTGCTGGTATTGATTTGTTCGATCTGTATAGGCGCGGTCAAAATGTTTTCGACCTCTGCTTCATTCAGACCTGTACTTGCAAGTGCACCAGCTAATTTTTGTTCACGGTAGCCAATTGCTATATTTTCTAGAATGGCTTCAATGGGTGAAATTGTCTGTGCTTCTGCCGGATCCCGATAGAATTTTATACCTGCTTGTGAGCTGCTGGAAGTTAACTCTTTCTCAAAATTCTCAGGAATGACGAGAAGGGTAGATATTTTTCCGGATTTTATTTGTTCAACTTGTTCTTGTTCGTTTCTATCAACTTTTTCTAACTCTAAGGCACTGATTCCTTCTAATTGTTCAAGAAATGCTTTTGAGGTTTCTGATTGATCATGGTCAATATATGGGATGGTGAATTTGGTATCCGTATTCCCGAAAATTGAACCGAAAAGAACAATGAACATGATCGGCATGCCAATAAGAAAGAAGAAGTTTCCTTTTTCTCTGACAATGATTTTAAGTTCTTTTATGATAATACTTTTCAACATGGTTTTCGCCTCCAATACGCATGCTTCCTAGTCTGCTAATCTCTTAAACTTGTACCAGTTAACGATAGAAAGACGCTTTCTAAAGTAGGTTGAACCATTTCTAATGCCAAAATTTCAAAGCCATGTTCCACAGATGCTTTTAGTATTTCTTGAAGCAAAGTCACAGGATGTTCCGATTCAATAATCCAACCATCGTTCTTTGCCGTAATTTTAGAAATGTTAGGGATGCGTCTTAGTTTTTCAATTTGAGTCGTTTCAATGTAAATCACTTTGTCGCTATATCGTTCTTTTAATTCTTTCAAATTTCCTTGCGTAATAATTTGTCCATTATCGATAATGGCAATTTCATCACAAAGCGTTTCGACCTCTTCCATATAGTGAGTGGAGTAAACGATTGTTACACCATTTTCTTTTAATGCTTGAATCATATCGAAAATATGATTTCTCGATTGAGGATCGATACCGACAGTCGGTTCATCGAGAATTAATATTTGAGGATTATGTAAGAGTGCTGCGGCAATATTGATTCTTCTTTTCATCCCACCGGAATATTCTTTAACCTTATCCTTAGCGCGTTCTAACAGACCCGTTTGTATTAATACTTTGGTGATTCGTTCTTGAAGTGTATGTCCTTTTACACCGTACATCTGCCCAAAGAACACAAGATTGTCAAAAGCACTTAAATCTTCATATAACGTAATGGATTGCGGGACATAGCCAATTGTTTTTTTAACCAAAAGTGGATTCTTCTTCGCATCGATTCCTTGTATGAGGACTTGCCCCGTGTCTGGTTCCACAATTCCGGTAAGAATTTTCATTGTTGTCGATTTTCCTGCGCCGTTCGGTCCTAGCAACCCGAAGCAGGATCCAGCTTTGACTTTGAATGAAATATCCACTAAAGCCGTCTTTTTTCCATAAGCTTTTGTTAAATGTTGAACGTCCAATACATGATCCATTGACTCACCTTCCCTAAAAACAATGTACAAAGCCTTTTCAATATATGTAGAGACTTAAGTAATGATTAATACCTATGTGATCTTACTATTAGCCTATCATTACACATTGGAAAATTCTAGATAAATTCCATCAGATTTATTGTTGAATGTTGTCATTATTTCTCGGGAAATAATTTGAAAGAATTTTTTTATTGTCAATAAACGACATAGAAAAGGGGCTAACATAGACGTTAGCCCCTTAAATAATCCTCAACCTGTATAAGAATCAATGAACTCTTCATGACTGATTGCATAAATCTTTTGATAATTTTTTACCGCTTGAATACGTTCGAGTAAAAGAGGATCTTCTGGTAAATACATTTTCATTTGATGAATTTCCTCTTTATTTTTATGATAATGAGCTTTGATTTTACCCTCAGCAAAATCGAATAATGTCACAATATGTGCAGTTTCGTCAGAAGAAGGGATACAGACATAGTAAACATATTCATCACGAATTGCTAAGTATTCACCCGTGTCGTCCTTAAAATATTTGAATAATAACATCTCTAAACCCCTTTATGTTGATAACATTATTGTAGACGTGAAAGATGGTTATTATTCATTAAAAGTTTGAAGCTATTCAAGCTTGTTCGACGTTCTAATTTCTCTTATTCATTCTTACAGTGTAAGAAGAGATGAAAAAAGGAGCGTTTTTATATGTTAATTGATGGTGTGTTTTCAGGAGGTGGAATAAAGGATTTTGCATTAATCGGGGCATATCAAGTGTTAGAGGAAAAAGGATTCCAATTTCATCGTCTTGCTGGTACCAGTGCAGGAGCGATTCTTGCCGGATTTATTGCCGCTGGATATTCCGGAAAAGAAATTGAAAGGTTGTTGGACGAACAAGATTTTAAAATTTTTATGGATCCTCGAAACACCTTTCTGCCTTTTCCCTTTATGAAATGGTTTTTTCTTTATTGGCGAATGGGTTTATATCAGGGCAATGCACTTGAAGATTGGCTTGCTGAAAAGTTAGCAGCAAAGGGGATTCATTCATTTGGGGATTTACCTGAAGGGTCATTAAAACTAATTGCTTCTGATATTACGAATGGCAAGATGTTGGTTCTACCAGATGATTTAGAGCGTTATGGCATATCAGCTAAAACCTTTCCGATTGCTCGTGCTATACGTATGAGTTGTGGCATTCCATTTTTCTTTGAGCCTGTGAAATTGAATTTGGATTCTGCCGAGTCATTAATTGTGGATGGTGGTGTTTTAAGTAACTTTCCTATTTGGTTATTTGATGAACCAAATGGGAGAAAACAACGTCCAGTGATTGGATTGAAAATTAGTCGGGGACATAACGAGACGCCAGTTCATATTGTTAACAATAGCCTAAATCTATTTGAAGCACTTTTTTCAACGATGCAAAGCGCACATGATTCAAAATATATTTCGCGAAAACATGAGAAAAACATCATATTTATTCCTGTAGAAGATACAAAAACGACGGATTTTGATTTGAGTAGTGACACAAAAATAGCACTTATGGAACAGGGAAGAAAAACGACCATTAATTTCTTGAAAAACTGGTCACCACTTAATATTCAAACAAACGTCCACTCCATGTATCGATAATCTGTATTATCCATTTAAAAGGAGCTCTCATTAGTGAATAACTGAGAGCTCTTTTTGCATGTTAGATATAGCCGTTGATGCGAGATTTTTCTTCAGCGACTACTTCCCTATTCAAACCTGAAATGGCTTCCTTACGTCGTTCATTTTTTTCCTTAATCCGTTCACGTTCTTTTCCATCTGCTAATGCCATGGCTTCTTCGGCAGCTTCCATATTGTTAATGGTGTTATTCAAACGTTCTACATTATCGGCTGAGTCATTTGGTAGTGGTCTTGGCATAAGGGTTCCTCCTTTTTTTTATCAAGATTTACTTTTATAGCTTTCCCAAAATCCTGTCTTCTATTTGTAAAAGTACTAAGAAGTCTTTGCTTTTGCGGTGCGTTTTCTTGGTGCTGGTTTTTTCTTTTTCGTTTGGTCTAATGAAGCTTGAAGTGCAGACATCAAGTCCGTCACGTTTGACGGCGCAGTTGGTTGTTTTTCAGTCGTTGTTACCGTGAATTTGCCCGATTTCTTCTCTTCGATTAACTCCATTAATGCTGTTCTGTAATCATCCGTATATTTCTCTGGGTCAAAGGTAGTCGTTAATTGATCCACTAACATGAGTGCAGTATCTAACTCTTTTTTAACCACCACTTGTTCTTCAGGAATGTTTGGGACATCCTTAAAGTTACGAACTTCATCTGGAAAATGAATCGTTTCCATTAATAAGGTTTCATTGTAAACACGCACTACTGCCAGTTGTTCTTTAGAACGAATCATAATCTTGGCTACTCCAATTTTTCCTGACTCCATTAGAGCTTTTCGTAAAAGGGAATATGCCTTTGCACCGCCACTATCAGGCGCCATGAAATAGCTTCGTTCAAAAAAGATGGGATCGATTTCTTCTAGTTTTACAAAATCGATAATCTCAACGGCTTTGTCTTCGTTTTCCTTTTTCAATCTTTCCAGTTCTTCATCGTCCAATACGACAAATTTATTTTTGGCATACTCATATGCTTTTACGATATCTTCACTTTTGACTTCTTCGCTGCAGCCAGAACAAACTTTTTGATAATTGATAGGAGCATGACACTCTTTATGAAGTTGGCGTAATTTAATATCTTTGTTCTCGGTTGCAGTATGAAGCTTCACAGGAATATTAACCAGTCCAAAACTGATGCTCCCTTTCCAAACGGTATGCATATGTTTCACCTACACTTTCTTTTCCTTACTATGCAATGTTTTGGGGTTATTTATGTATCAGATTGGAAAGAACATCAAAAGCTAGGACAAACAATCGAGAGTGGGATGAAAATTGAAGCCTATGCTTTTGTCTTCTGCAACAGAAATTCCTGTCGGAAAGAACTGGCTCTATGAAGTGAAATATGATGGTTTTCGCTGTTTATTAAATTGGGAAAATGAAACACCCATTTTGTTAAGTAGAAATGGGAACGTCTTGAATAAGATGTTTCCTGAAATCATCCATTTCAGTGAAACGATATACGAAAAAATCAAACCCTATTTGCCATTGAAACTGGACGGAGAATTAGTGTATTTAGCGAATGATGTACAGAGTACATTTTCTACCATTCAGTTAAGAGGGCGTATGCGAAATCAGTCGGTTATTCTCGACCAATCAAAGGAATTTCCATGCCATTATATTGCGTTTGACTTGATGGAAATAAAAGGCGAGAGTCAAAGTAATTACTCCATTGAAGCAAGAAAGAAAGTGCTGCAAAATCTTTTTAAATCGATGAAACTTCCTTTATCAGTTGAACGAGAAAATCCGAAATTAATTCAAGCTATTGACGTTTATAAACACAGAAAGACAGTATGGAATAAAGTTCAAGTAGGACATGGGGAAGGCATCGTTGCAAAGGGAAAATCGAGTAAATGGGAGAGCGATAATCGAACCGGTCAATGGCTCAAAATAAAAAACTGGAAATACGTAACGGTTATTTTAACGAAATATGATCAAAGGAATGGTTTTTTCCATGGTTCCATATTCAATAAAGAAGAGTTAGTTGAAGTGGTGACGTTTAAACATGGACTGGCTGAAGATGAAAAGAAAATATTAAGTACCCTATTTCTGTCGAATGGCATTGAGTCTGAAAAGGGTACATGGCGACTGGAGCCGTCTATATGTGTGGATATTGCGACGATTGATTTTGATGGAAAACACATTCGAGAGCCGAGATTTTATGCATTTAATTTCGAGAAGAATCCTGAAGAATGCACATGGCGTCACATGCAACGTCAGCTTTTTCCTTTGCCTGAAAGGGTTCAGATCACAAACCCCGATAAACCGATTTGGCCCATGATTGGTGTAGAAAAAGATGATTACCTGCTTTATTTACAAAAAGTAGCTCCTATGATTTTGCCTTTTCTTCGTGATCGTCTCCTTACCGTTATTCGATTTACACACGGTGCAGGCAAAGAGAGCTTTTACCAAAAGAATGCGCCTGAAGCAGTTCCTGAATTTATTATGACCAAAGAAGTGGAGGATACACGGTTTCTATTATGTAATAATGTTGAATCATTGCTATGGCTCGGTAATCAACATGCACTTGAATTTCACATCCCTTTTCAAACCTATTTGACGAATAAACCTCTTGAAATTGTATTTGATTTGGATCCACCATCTGTTAAGGAGTTTTATCTTGCGATCGAAGCGGCAGTTAGAATGAAGGCGATATTTGACCAATTCGGATTGACATCTTACGTGAAGACCTCTGGCAGAAAAGGCTTACAAGTGTACATCCCTTTGCCGGTAAATGCTTTTACGTATGAAGAAACGCGAGTTTTTACTAAGTTTGTATGTAACTTTTTATGTGAACAGGAGCCTCAATGGTTTACGACAGAGCGCTTAATTAAAAACCGCAACAACAAACTATATTTAGATTATGTTCAACATAAAGAAGGAAAGACCATTATTGCACCATACTCTCCTCGCGGCACTGAACAGGGGCTAATCGCAACGCCTCTTAAATGGAATGAAGTAAATGAAAACTTGAGACCTGAGCAGTTTACATTTCATGCAGTATTGGAACGTCTTACAAAACAAGGAGATCCATTTCGGGATTTTCGACATGATATCGATGGACAGGCTTTTAAGAAGGTTTTGAAAGAACTGAAGGAATTAGTTTTCCATGAACGTTAAGTAAGTATTTAAGGTATGAAAAGCTAGGCGTTTGCCATAATAAGGACGAACTAGTTAAGTAAAAGTTGGGAGGACTTGGCTATGGAAGACCATACAAAAGTAAGTTGGAAAGATGACTCGGTAATCACTCGATTGAACAACTCAGTGGATAATGTGACAATGGCTGTCGGGCAGGCTCTTACCAATCCATCAGAACGTGCCCTTTTACATCTACAAGATATGATTGAACATGCCGAACGTTCGGTGGCAAATGCGCTTGAAAAAGAAGGGGACATAGAGCCTATTCGTAATCTTCAACAACGTTTAGATCAAAGCAAAGACAAATTCAATACGCTTCATTAATACGAGAACGCATGAAAATCCAGCAGACGAAAAATCTGCTGGATTTTTTCTATAGACAAATGAAAATATTGATTTACATTGCGACGGACGCTTTCCGCGGGCAAGACTTCAGCCGCTTCCCTCGCGATGCTCAGTCCAGGGTCTTCAGTTCTTGCTGATTCCGCTGGAGTCGCCGTCTCCATTCCAATCAACGGATATTGCAACAAAAGAAATAATGACAGTTTCAGTCTCTATATAAAAATATACAATTGATTATTTTTCAATTCTTATTAACATATTTGGTAAGTTTGACTTTACATTTGGACGTAAGTGGTCGGCTATTTCTGAAGACTCCTGCGGAAAAACGAAACACGCTAGACCCCACAGGCATAGCTGTCAGAGACAGCTATGCTGAGGAGGCTTGCGTTTCGTCCGCGGAAAGCGAAAGAAATAGCCGGCCACTTTCACTTTATGTAAAATAAGTCGAATTTCTACATAATAAATTAACTATTATTCTTTTGTCTACAGCCTGAATCTAGCAAATCTGCTGGATTTTTTCTTTTTGAATATCAGTCATTTGAATGAGATGTTTTCTAGACTAATGAATGAATGGATTCCATTCATTTTCATTTACAGTAAATGTAACAGAAAATTATATAGAACAAGAGGAGAATAACATCATGAAAAATCTTCTTCAAGACGCACGTTTTCGAATGATACTATTTGCCAATATTGCTTCATCAGTAGGGTCTGGCATAACGATGATTGCCATTCCATGGATGCTTGTAACGAGTAAAGATGGAAATGAGGTTTTTGGTTATGTAACGATTGCTACAACAATTCTAAGCTTTATCTTGACGCCTTTTATCGGTAATCTGATAGATAATATGTCTCGAAAGAAATTACTTCTAGTTAGCAAGGTTATCAGTCTGGCCGTATTGCTCATTTTTGCAATGATTGGATTTGTGGGGATAGAGTATGAAATTTGGCATTATATAATCATTTATATGATTGGAACCTTATATTACACGATTTTTTACCCATCCATGTTCGCGTTAAATCAAGAAATTTTTAACGCTGATCAATACAAAGTATTAAACGGAGCGATGGAAGTTCAGGGGCAGCTATCTAGTGTAATAGCAGGTGCCTTGGCAAGTATTTTATTAACAAAATGGGAATTACAAACGATTTTATTAATGGATGTTTTAACGTATGCTGCGGCCATTTATTTTTATTTACGTATTCCATATGCTCAAACGAGCCGTCTAACTACTAATAAATCCTTTAATAAAGCAACGGCTGGTCTTTTATATATGCTGAAAAGACCCTTAATGTTTATATTTCTCCTATTTTCAATCATGCCTTTCATTGGCGTCATGATAACGAATTATTTGTTTCCAGTTTATTTAGCAGATGTGTTAAAAACATCTGGAAATGTCTATGGAATTCAAGGAATGGTTTATGGAGTAGGGGCTATTCTTGCAGGAGTTTTTGTCCCTTTAATTGCTAGAAAACTAGGAAATGAAAAAACTATGATTTACGGAGTTTTAACATACACACTTGCAATATCATTAATTGTTGTAGCGAATGTGCCATCTTATTTAGCACTTATGCTATTCATAGCTATTGGTAATAGTGGAACAAGAGTTGCAAGAAATTCATTTTTAATGGATCAAATCCCTAACGAATTAATTGGAAGAGTCGACAGTTTGTTTCGATCGGCAGGTTTGCTCATAAGAATCGCACTGCTAGCTCTTTTTACAGGAATGGTTTCAAACGGTCTAATTATGTCTTGTTTTATTGTGCTGAGTGGAATTTTGATCATTTCCTCAGTGTTAATATTGGCATCTTGGAAGAAAGGATTAATATCTGATATTATCGGGGTTAATAAAATAGAGGTCGAGGTAACAACATAAAGTGTATGGTTGCCACATTAGCTTAAATAGCCGTGCATAAAAAAAAAGAATAACATTTAAGTTAACAAATAAATTATTTATGCTCTTACCAGTTTACCATTTTAATAATAGGCTATGTTAAAGTTAATGGTTGATTTTGCATAGAAAAATGAGCTTGATACTTCTCCAAGCTCATTTTTTTCTGTCTATTTTTTTACAAAAAGCACCGGTTAGCCATCCATGTATCTCAAAAATAATATCTACACCACAGATAATGAAAGAATATTACGTTCTTTCATGGGAGTTGAAGAAGGGAACTAGTATTCTTATATCAGACTTAATTCATATTGATAAAATTGTGAATCCTTAACGTATCCATTTTTTTCATATAGTCTTTGAGCAGCGTAATTGTCGGGTGCTGTACTTAGACTAATTCTTTTAGCTTCTGTTTCAACAGCATAATCTTTAGCTTTTTGTAAAAGCATTTCTCCTACTCCCTGTTTTCTGGCTGTTGCATCTACATATAAGTCGTTTAATATCCAAGTTCTTTTCATAGATATTGATGAAAATGTAGGATAGAGTTGTGTAAATCCAACATACCTATGGTTATCTTTAACGACAAATATTACAGATTCTTTATTTTCTAAACGATTTTTTATGTATTTTTTTGCACCTTCTATATCTGACGCTTGCTGATAAAACATTCGATAGAGATTAAATTGATTTGACACTCCTTCTAAGTCTTCAATTGTAGCTTGAAATATTTCCATTACTTTTTCTCCCCTTTATATATGATAAATAAATAATCCTACTAGGTAATATTCCGTTAAAGTTAATCATTTTATATGATAATTACTTCAAATAAACTGCTGCGTTAGTTTAATAAGTTCAACAAAAAAAGCGTTAATCCTTCTTGGTTCAACGCACTCGTTAGTTTAAGTACAAATCATCACAATCTCATTTTTTTACTATAGTTAAAATAAGGAGACGCCTCAACAAATCCTTGTTCAAATGTTACTGCTTTTAGTTCCATTTTTTCCGTATCTCACTAAAACGTGCCACAATAGTTTTAATTCCTGAAGTACCTCCTTATAAGTTCCACGATCGCTCCAAGATACTGGGTTGCGTTTCAAGTCCATTACAGCAGATCCAATTATGTTCGCATCGATAAAATTATTTTTTGCAATGCGTTTTGCCAAGGAAGTCATTGATGGACCTCTAAAATCTGCAGGAACCTCGTCTACCATGAGTACAAAGCCCATGTGCCAATAAAGATCAATGGAATACTTAAGGCATATTTGTTCTATTGTTCTCCCTACATGAGTGTCCTTGAATGAAGGATCTGCAACAAGCACTTCCACGTCTTCTTTAAGAGAAATATCTCCATGAACTTGGGCTTCAATATAGTGGTTAAGATTGCGGTTTGGTTCTTTGTTTGATAGGTCTGTAAACGGCTTTTCTAGATTAACCATCAAATGTTTGATTAATCTTGCTGGTGTCAGATTTCTTTCACCTATTGCAAAATCTCTTAGGAACGCCTCTTCTAAGAGTGCAGCCAAAATGATTTCAAACTCTTCATAGGTACCCTTTTCTTTTGGGTCTTGATGCGAATCCATATACGTGTAAGTAGAACGATATGATGCCTCAGGGGAAAGAACAAAATAGCATGATCCAAATCGTGGAGCAGGTCCATCTGGATGTAACATCAAATTTAGTGCCCCATATTTAGGACGTTGGTTATTGGTCGTGCCCTCCAGTTGATATGCTCCTCCAAAAATTCTCTTCTCCCAAATGTCGCGTTCACCACCAGGGTAAGCGGATACGCTACCATTAGATAAAAGAGTTTCAAACTGGCTTTTATATAATCCCTGCTCAAGTAGTGAATCAGCAACACTTTTCATAGTCGAATCTGGTCTATCTGGATGGAAATGTAGGCCAATCTTTGCGTAAGTCTTTAAATTAACAACAGCATTTTCAAATAGCTTATCCGAGATATTAGACATTTTTAGTATGTGATTAATTGTGGCTTTAGATTCATGTTTATGGTTCCTTGCATACTTTGAAAAATGCTCTAAAGCAAATAGTTGTGACCTTGTTAATTCCATGAGCAGATGAGTCTCTCCTTTAATTATATTGATCATAATTAATTCAATTTCCTTCATGTCCAACTAAACTGCTTCGTTAGTACAAAATAAAATATTATTTATTTCCTAAAACCATAACTATATTCCATAGATTATCTTTGATTTCACCAAGTTCAATTGCGATAAATACACTTGAACATGCAATGACAATTAAACAAATTGCCTTGATTAAATTAAAAGATTTATCACTCAAATAGAATCCCTCCTAAAATATCTGCCTTTTGTTCAATAATGTACATTTATTAACTCATTCAACACTATTCTAAAAACCTTCTTCTTCAACTAACCTGCTTACGTTAGTTTAAGTGAACACTTTCAAAATCTATTATTAATTTTAACATAAATATCCATCGAGAAATTAAATTGAGATATTCATTTCCCATATTCATTAACGATTAATCAACCTTCTCCATAACAGAGCCTAATAATTAAATGGGGATATATCAAATATATGGTAATCTTATATGTAGATGAATTGAGATTGGTGGCTAACGGGTTAGGTTAGTGTAACACCAAAGAAATTGCCAAGATGTAGAACTAAACTTATGGAGGAAACAATGAAAACAAATATTATTGGAGATAAGGTAAGTATTAATGGGACAGACCTTTACTATGAACATATTGAAAATTCTAACGATAAACTAACGATTGTGTTTGAATCTGGGTATGGTTGGGATTTAAACAATTGGAATCCAATCAGGGATGAAGTTTCGAAGTTTGCAAATGTCTTTATGTATGACAGAGACGGTGTGGGTAAAAGTGAGAAAAGCAATAAACCAAAACATAGTAATCAAATTATAGAGAACCTTAGAGGTCTGCTGCAAAAACTAGATATAAAACCACCATATGTATTAATAGGACATTCATTCGGAGGACTAAATGTAAGACTATATGCAAGCAAATACCCAGAAGAGGTAGTGGGAGTAATCCTTTTAGACTCGGTTCATGAAGATCAAAATAAAAAAATGATTTCGTTTTTCAATAAGAAAATTCAAGAAGAATATTTAGGACAGTTCACAGTCGAAGCTTCTCTAAGTGAATTTGAGGAAAGTCTGGAACAAGTAAGGGGTACAAGTCTTGGAAACATGCCACTTATCGTTATGACAGGGGGGACACAGTTACATCATACAACTGAATCAATGACTGTTTGGATCGAATTCCAAAGAGAACTCGCTAATCTTTCGTCAAATAGTACTCATCTTATTGTTAAAGAAGCTGGACACGCTATCCACATTGATCATCCTCAACCTGTTATAAAAGCTATTATTAAAATGATGGAAATTCTTAAAGTTTAGAGCTTTCTTATAGACTTAACTAAGTAGTTAAAGGAGAGAAAGAAGTATGAAAGAAGAACATTTATTTGAGCAAATGAAATTATGGCGTAAATGGACTGTGGAGTTTCTTCTTACAATTCCGGAAGATGTCATAGACAAAATTCCACCAGGTCATAATAACAGTATCAGATGGAATGCTGGTCATATCTTAGTAGGGTGGGATAATACGATGTTTCCAGCCGTTAATGAGAAGAGACAAATGCCTCTATCTTATCACTTCCTTTTTCCGAGTGGTTCTGAACCCGAACATTGGGTAGAACAACCGCCTTCAATGGATGAGATATTAAAGCGACTGGAAGAACAACCTATACTTATTGAACAAGCATGTAAAGGACATCTTGAAGACCCACTTAAAGAGCCGTTCTTAGGTATGGGAACATTAGGTGAAATGCTTATTTTTCATATTAATCATGAAAATCTACATATGGGGATAATTAAAAGCATGAAACAAGTGCTTGTAAATAGATCACAGCATAACTTATTCAACTAAGATGTAGTTTTACTTCAAGAATGGAGTAAAGCATTTTTCTTATTGAATTAAAGAGGCAGTTTAATTGTGCGAAATGTTCCTAGTTTAAATGGAGGATGGTTATATCTCTCTTGTAAAGAGTCGAACAGTACTTGAATTAGGAAGAGTAATCGTGTTAAAAGTTTGGTGAATTACAACTAGAACACATATCGATCAATTGGAATCGAACTTTCGTTATGATGGACGATTTGTTGGTATTTATGAACCGAATAACCAAGTTGCGATATCGAAAGTTTCGCCAAATAGGTAAAAGAAGGTCTTCCAATTTTATTTGTCAGATATGTGGATTGATTTGCTCCTGGCTTTCTCACTTGATTCAGCGCATTTATCATTTGTTCAGCTGTCATGATTCCTAATCCATGTCCAAAGAACGAATCATCTCCAAGAACAACAGCATTTTCTCCTCTCCAATAAGGGGTTCGTGGATCAAAGTCCGGATTATTAAAATAGACAACATCTCCAGGCAGAAGATGGGTTGTATAAGTTGCATTTATTCCAAGGTCAGGATCAGCATGCCAGCCATACAAATAGATGTTTTGAAAGAATTGGTTAAATAAAGATTCACCTAAAACGTTTAGGACTGCGTGGTAATAAATAATGAGAATTGCAGTTGCACATTCGAACGCATATTGTGAACTGTTCGTGTAGATATCCTGAATCGCGTCTGATGGTTTTTCCCCATTCAGCAGCAAAAATCCGCCGGACTTCGTCAAATGCCAGTATTGAGGATTACAAAAAGATTTTGAAAAACTTTCAAACCTCACATTGCTTTGATTCATAGCTCTTGCACTTAATAGTATATTTTTTCGCAACTTAAGTTCAAAAGATAATTCACCTATGGATTGATACGAGTAAACGACTGTATCTTCAATCATTCGTTGGAAAATCATCCGTTCGATACTACCAGGCGACCACAGGTCACCTTGTTGAAAGGGCATCCCCGCTAGTTGAATCATAATATACCCCTTTCTAAATCCGAGTATTTCATTCTTACCTAGCATATTCAAGAATCATATTAATGTGTGATCCTTGAGTGAAATATTGGAAATAAAAGGGGGATTCACTTGGAAGAACTTCCATATGTAATCATAGTTTCGATTGTAACGTTTATTAGTTGGATTGATTATAAAAAGAAGGTTAAGAAAGCTGAAAACGAAGAAGAAATAAGAAAGGCATTAGTTACCTTTCTTTTAGTATTGTTTCTATTTGCTACATCTATTTCAATGTTTCTTACTTAAACTACCGTGGTTCTTTTTCTTATTGAACTAAAGCGCCATTAGTGTGACAAGTATTAATACCAAAATGTATGAACAAAAATGTGAAATTTTATTGTATTTAAAATTGAGATAGATAAGGGAGTTAGGAACATTTGAAACCATTACAAGGGAAGATTGCTGTTGTTACAGGTGCATCCCGTGGAGCGGGTAGAGGGATTGCCTTCGAACTAGGCAGTGCAGGGGCGACCGTATATGTGACAGGTAGGAGTATAAAGGGAGCTACAACCGATAATCGATCAGAAACCATTGAGGAAACTGCCGATGGCGTCACTATACGAGGAGGTAAAGGCATCGCCATACGATGTGACCATACAAGCGACAATGACGTGAGAAACCTGTTCGATCAAATTGAAAGAGAACATGGTCGGATTGATATTTTAGTAAATAGTGTATTTGGTGGCTCTGAAAGTTCTCTACCGTCAGGAGAAGGACGACATTTTTGGGAACGACCAGTGGAGCATTGGGATGCTATGATGGTTGCTGGACCGCAAGCTTATTTGCTGACTACTCGATACGCTGTACCTTTGATGAAGCATCACCATAGAGGGTTAATTGTAAATATCACATTTTTTATCAAGAATCAGATTTCGGGTAATTTATATTATGATTTAGCTATGAATGCTATCAGTCGAATGACCCTAGGGATGGCAAAGGAATTAAAGGACTTCAACGTTTCAACCGTCGCTGTTTGCCCAGGTTGGATGAGGACAGAAAGAGTGGCAGATTCAGGTTTTGGACCAGAGGATGGAACAACGGAAACAACAGCTTATGTAGGTCGTGCAGTTGTGGCATTGGCAACAGACTCCACGGTATCAAAGGTTTCAGGCGATACAATAATGGTGGCTGATCTAGCGAGAAAATATGGTTTTACTGATGTAGATGGAACTCAACCTTTGCCATTTGGAGGATAATCAGTTTTCTGTACACTATAGCAGGAGTTGAAAAAGGATTAATTTCTAATAGAAAAGACAGATTGTAAAAGTTGACTTAACATGACAATAAGGAAGTGTAATGATGTTTTTTCTTCAAATGTCTGGTTTTCCTGGAGCGGGGAAATCGACTCTTGCTAAACAAATAGCTAAACTTATGGATGCCGTAATAGTCGATCATGATGTTGTAAAATCAGCCTTATTAAATTCGTTGAATGGCAACTCAATCGACCATCAAATGACAGGGAAAATATCATATGATATTGATTGGTCATTAGTCGATTTCTATTTGTCTCAAGGACAAAGCGTAATTTTAGATAGTCCTTGTTTTTACACGGAAATGGTTGAAAAAGGTGTACGTCTTACTGAAAAATACAAGGTAGAGTATAAATATATTGAATGTTATTTAAACGACAGTAAAGAAATTATATTCAGACTTGCGAATAGAGAACGAATGGTGAGTCAAATTGAAAACATAGCCTCCGAAGAAGCTTTTAATGAATGGGTGAATAATAGCAAAAAACCCGTGGGACATGAGTGTTTGAGAGTGGATTCAAGTATGCCTATAGAAAATTATATAGATGATGTTCTTAACTATTTAATGACTAAGTCAAATTCTTATTGAAACATCTATAAACTATTTTAGGTTTTCAATCGAGCATAAGAGTAAATTCTGTTCTGTCATTTTCAGATGTATACCCCTGCATATACATATCATAATAAAGCTGTTTTTGTTCGAATTTACCGTATCATATATTCAGTACATTCTAGAAGTGATATAGTAAATAAGAATTATACAAATGACAATTAAGTGGATGGGGATGTTGAGAATGTCAGTTTCAAGAATTTTGAAATGGGTTACTGGAGGAATGGAAGCAGTTTTAGCGATTCCGATTTTAGGGGCAACAATCGTAATCGGATTTTTATGGGTCCCTTTAGCGATTATGCTTGCGTTGCATATTGTTACACTCGTTTTAACAAAAAAAGATGAGGGATCAACCACAGGGAGTATCCTTGGAATTGTGACTTCTTGTATTGCGTGGATTCCATTTGTGGGAATGATTATGCATACTCTAACAGCCATATTCTTAATGTTAGATGCGGCAAAACCTGATCGTGAAGTAAGAGTTAATGGTTTTGATGTGAATTAAATTTTTTATTGAATATAGATAAAGGCATCTTAGGGACTTTAAATCCTAAGATGCCTTTTGCTTTATCCAGCTCTTTTTAAGAGAAGTTTAATTTTATTTACAAAGATAGGTTGAGGTACGGGTGATTTATGAATGACTAAATAGATCTGTATTAGTGCAATTGGAAGGAAAGACCCTTTATACGCCAAGTACTTTGGTTCCCACACACTGGCAAATTTACTCTTGAATTCTTTCAACCCTTTGATATTGTAAGATGACTTTCCATAGGAAGACAGTAAGTGAATCATCTTCTCACTGAATAAAGAATCCTTTGAATTTCCTACATTCGCTAAAGGAGCCATACCTAAACTGCAGCTTTGGTAATCATGATTCTTTGCCCACCTCATGATATGAATAAATAAGACATCCATTGTTCCGTTTTCGGAATTTGGAATTTTTCTCATGAGGTCGATTATTAAGGTCTTTCTATGATCAGATGCTAACGTTACAAATGCCACTGTCTGTCCATTCGAATCATAAAGCAGTGCAACAGGAAAGCGTTCTACATATTCCTTACTAAACGATACAACGGAAAAACTTTTCTCTTCTTGAGTACCTAGCCAAGAATTCGAAACGACTGTTAGTTCTTCAAGAAATGCATCTGAATAGGGAGGTTTTACAACACGAAATGTATATCCGAGTCGAGAAAATTTATTGGATGTTGTTCTGAATTTCGCACCTTGTTTACCTTCAAGAGAAAAAGTAGGAAGGGTAACTTTTCCTTCTTCACCCATTTTCATCAAGCGATAGCCATTCTCTTGGTATAGATGCATATGTGATGGACTTATTTGGTAGAAAAGAGGCTTTAAGCCTTTTCTCTTACAATCCATGAAAAATTCACTGATTGCCTCTTGGAATGATGAACTTTCTCCAATTGGATCTCCTAAAACAATCGCTCGATGAAAGTTTATTTTATAAGCAATCACCACTTTTCTGTCATTTGACCAGAAGAGCTGTTTGTCTTTTAAAAAAATAAGGTGAGAAATATGGTTCCCTCCGTGTGTCATCAAAAATGTTTGAAGCAAACGATCATTAAACTCTTCAATCTTATTGGGAGTAAACTCTTTAGAAGATTTTTTATTTAAATAAAATGCGTAAATTATGACGGTTAGTAACGAAAAATAAATTAAATATAATGAGACAATTTCAAGTTTCAGTTCAATTCCTCCTTGTACCATGGAACTTTATAAAGATAGCATACAGAAGGAATGTATTCTAGAAGGAAATCACTATCTTTAACTTACTGAAAACTTACAATTTCGAATATGATTAAGATTATTAATAATTTTGGAATGTAACCGTTAATAAATAAGCGAAACAAAAAATATGGTTAGGAATGATTTTATGAAGAAACACCTTAATGGTTTATCGGTATTATTTTTACTATTTATTCTTTCTGCTTGCTCAAATTCAACAACAAGTGAGTCAGGTTTAGACAATAAAAAATTACAAGTTGGAATTATGCTCTCAGATGCTGGATTAGGCGATCAGTCTTTTTCGGATTTAGGATTTGCTGGGTTAGAAAAAGCTCGTGATGAGTTAAACATTGAATTTGATTATCTTGAAATTAAAGATACTAAAACTTATGAAGTTGGACTCGAAGAACTAGTTAAACAAGAAAACGATTTAATTATTGGCTTAGGTTTCTCTATGCAAGAAGCTGTAGAGGAAATAGCTAGTAAATATCCAGACAGTACATTTTTGTTAATAGATGCAAAATCAGATTTACCTAATGTTTTCAATGTCACTTTTAAAGAAGAGGAAGCATCATACCTGCTAGGGGCTATTGCTGGTATGAAGACGGAAAGCAATGTTGTTGGATTTGTTGGGGGTGCTAAGGTGCCACTAATCCAGAAGTTCGAGACAGGTTTTATCGAAGGTGTTAAGTCAGTTAATGCTGAAGCAACCATCATTTCAAATTATGCTGAGAACTTTGGTGACGATAAACTTGGTGCAACCATTGCAAAAGAGATGATTAGCCAAAGTGCGGATTATATCTACCCGGCAGCAGGTTTTACAGGTGTAGGCGTTATTCAAGAGGCACAGAAATCGTCCATTTATTCTTTTGGAGTAGATAGCGATCAGTTTTATTTAGCTGAACAAGCAGTTGTTTCTTCTATGTTGAAAAAAGTAGACGTTGCCATCTTTAATGCTGTGAAAAGTTTAGCCGAGAATGGTGAGCTTTCTAATAAAGAAGTGGTATTGGGATTGAAAGAAAATGGTGTTGATATTGCACCAATTCGAGTGATCGAACTTTCATCAACTGAGTTACAAGTACTTGAAGATTTGAAAGAAGAAATCATAAATGAATCAGTCACAATATTAAAGTAAGAAGAGAGATGAAATGAATGAAACTGAAACAAAAAATATTACTTATTTCGATTATTCCATTGCTTTTGTCAACTGGAATTATTGGCTATAACATTGTCCAATTAAAATCACTCAAATCTTCTACCGAAGAAATCGTGAAAATGCTTGTTCAAGTTGAAGAGTTAAATAGTTCATCCAAAAGTTTGCAAAAATCATTGAATGCTTACTCATTGAATATTTCTGAGGGTAATCGAAACGATATAGAGATGGATTTAGAAAAGACGAAACAAATATACGATGCACTTGCTTTGGAATTACAGGAAAAAGACCAACTAAAGTTAGCTGAAAAAATTTCGCTAAAGTATGAGGATGTATTACAAGTAGCTTCTAGCGCAGTCGAAGAACAAAATCAACCAGAAATTAAGCGGCAGTCATTACGTACAAAAGGTCTAATCAATGATGTAATAAAACTGAAAGACAGTATCAGTCTTCAGTATCAAAAAATGCAAGAAGGACTTCAAACAAAAATTGATGGAATTGTTACGTTTTCAATTGTGGCTATACTAATTCTATTAGTCGGCAGTATATTGTTAACTATCATTTTAACAAATCGAATTGTTAGACCTATTAGTAGAATCACAAAGAATGCTGAAGAAATCGCTGATGGAAATTTAACCGTACAACCAATCAAAGTAAATACGCGAGACGAAATTGCTTCCCTTCAAAAAGCATTTGATGTAATGACAGTCAACCTTCGTGAAGTAATTTCTCACGTTTCAGAAAGTTCAAGTCAAGTTGCTGCTTCAGCTGAAGAACTAATGGCTAGTGCTGATGAAACCATGAAAGGTTCTGAGTTAATCTCTTCGGCTATTCAACAGGTTTCTGAAGGGGCTGAAAAGCAAACTAATATGTCTAACGAATCTTCGAAATTAGCAGAAGAAAGTTCTAGGGGAGTAGCTCAAATTGCAGAAAAAGCTCTGTTAGCAATGAATGTGACAGTAACTACGAATGAAAAAACGAAACAAGGGACAGAATTTGTCCAGCAAACTGTTTCTCAAATGAACTTAATCAATGAATCAGTAGAAGGCACTGATCGTGCTCTTGTCATATTAAACAATCGTTCAAAAGAGATTGGTAATGTACTAAAATTAATTACTGATATAGCAGAACAAACGAATTTATTAGCTTTAAATGCAGCGATTGAAGCAGCTCGTGCAGGAGAAGCGGGTAAAGGGTTTGCAGTTGTTGCGGGAGAAGTTAGAAAGTTATCTGAACAAACTAGAGTAGCCGTGTCTGACATCTCAGACATTACTAATGAAATTGAGAAAGATACAGTAACAACCGTCGCATCGATTACCGATGTAAAAGATCGAGTTCGTACAGGACTAGAAATTACGCATCATACAGAAACAACATTTAATGATATTTTGTCTTCAGTAGAAGATGTGAAAGAACAAGTCGTCAACATATCATCTATTACGAACGAAATCATGATGAAGGTCACAGCTGTGACCACTCAAGCAAACGATATGTCTACCATCTCTATTCATACATCAGATAGTTCTTCATCGGTGGCATCGGCCTCTGAAGAACAACTTGCCTCTATGGAAGAAGTGAGTGCCGCTGCCGTATCATTGGCTAACCTAGCAGAAGATTTACAACTGAGAGTCTCAAAATTTACAGTTTAAATAATAAAAATGCGTCTATTAAGTGAATCCTGTTCAAGGAAACTTAATAGACGCATTTTTTTATTCTTCATCATTGTTGCTACAAATTATGTAATCTCCGGACGTACCCACAATTTAGAAAAGTCTACATAGCCGAAATGCTTAATAGTAATGTTCATTAAATCTGCTGAAAATGGGATTTGACGTTTTTCATAATAAAGAGGAATCATAATCGATGATTCTAGTAAGGCTCTTTCAACCTTTAAATTTAATGCGGTCCATTCATGGAATGGGGTATGGGCATATTCATTCATATAATTAGTCAATGTATTATTTGTTTTAAATATTTTCGCTAACGGTGAGTAGCCATTTTTTAAAAAGTGGTAAAAAGAAAAGTTTTGATTCAACTCAAAAACTTCGCCATGAATGAACAAATCCACTTGTTGGTTCTTTTCGCTATTAGTTATGGTATCTGCGAATGATATCCATTTTATTTCAACGGGGATCCCTTCAGACTCAAATATTTCTTTTAGCCATTGAGTTGTGTTTTCTGTGTAACCGACGAGTTTCATAATAAGTGTTCCAGTAAACTTAGGACGGTCTACTTGAGAAACAACATAGTGTTGGTCCTGTCCAAACAGACAGCTTTTATGGTTTGGCAATGCTCGAGAAGATACACGGCCAATATCATGGCGGTGCTTTGAAATCACAAAATGGATGTAATCTCTTACTTCTTTTCGTTGAATGTCAGTGTTTCGGAAAGTATTCATGATGACAACGCCAAACCCTGAATCACTTTCCACTTCAAATGTATCTTTTACATCCTCTTGGGTAGAAGAGCGGTATACGATATCGAAATCTTTAGGTACTTGCACAAATTCCACTTCATCTAGTAAGGGTCTTTCTTGAAAATAATCTTTAAATGCAAATAAAGTCGTTTTTAAATCATGACTATTTTCAGCGTAAAATGCGCCTGTTCCAAAAAGCTGACCTTTACTTTCTTTATAAATACTCGCATTCAATGTTCCAATCATTTGTAGGGCATAGCTACAACCATCCGGAAAACAAATATCTATTACTAATGGAGCAATAACCTTAATTTCTTGAATAGGTTGCCACAGCTCCTTAAAATGAGCGTCCTTGCGAAGCTTTTCTAAACAATCAACAACATCTTCGGCTAATAAAATCGAACCATCATGAAATTTAACATCTTTTTTTAAGTAAAGTCTTAACTTTGTTTTGGATTCATCCCAACTGTGAGCTAGTTCCGGATAGATGACGCCTTGATCATCGACCGTGACTAATCGATTAAAAACATTCGCCACCATATTTGCGCTATGTACTTCCGCAGCCTTTAAAGGGTGCATGGTGAGTAGGGGATAACGTCTTGGAATAATGAGCTTGTCTATTTCATTTGCACTTTGGACGTATCCTAGTCTTGAACTGAATTTATTCATTAAGCGAAGTTTACTGTCTTTTGACCAATCGAATAAAAGATATTTACTGCTCGTTTCAATGGGTTCAATTTCAATCAACTTCATAAGCTGTTCTTCTAATACTTCTTCTACATCCTTCAACCATTGCAGTCTCGATACATTTCCGCGACCTTTACCAGGTGTAAAGGTTAGCCAGCCTTGAGTAACCCATTTTTGGATGTAGCGAGTTGTTTGTTTAGAACTTAATTGAAGAACCTCCGCAATTTCCTTCTGTTTAATTTCACCTGAGTCAACAACATTCCATAATGTTAAAAGATAATGATCCATCTTAACCTCCTTTTGCATAAGTGGACATTTTTATACTAATTGTCTATTTTTAGGAACTTGAGTCTAGTTTAATATACAAAAGACAGAGGAGGTATGCAACATGAATTGGAAAGACTATCCACAAAATATTAAAGTTCGTTTAATCACTTCTTTTTTTAACCGCGCAGTATCGTCAGCAGTTATGCCATTTATGGCATTGTTCTTTGCTCTAGAAATGAGTAAGGTGTGGGCTGGATTGTTTTTAGTATTTACTGTCATCATAAGTTTTTTTATTAATTTAATTGGTGGATATATATCCGATCGATTTCCACGAAAGAAGGTTTTATTATCTACCTCTTCGTTAAGTGCAGTGATGTTTTTACTGATGACGATTAGCTTAATTCCTGAAAATAATGTCATTTGGTTATTTGCCATTGCGTATGTAGGGTTTGTCATTACAAGTAGTCTAGGTAGACCAGCAATGCATGCCATTATTATCGATTCCACTACGCCTGAAAATCGAAAGGCTGTATATGCCATTGATTATTGGATGATCAATTTGTCGATGGCAATCGGTGCTGCATTAGGTGGCTTACTGTATGTAAATCATCAAATTGAGTTATTTGTTTTGCTAAGTGTTACTTCTGCGATTCTTCCAATCTCATATAAAATCTGGCTTATTGATGAACATACAAATCGTTTAGAAAAGCAACACCAAAACGTATTTATCGATTTAATTCAAAATTATAAAGTTGCTTTTCAAGATCGACCATTCGTTAAAGTTGTTGTTGGATCGATGTTCATCTTTGCAGCGGAATTTTCTTTAAATAGTTATATTGGTGTTCGACTGGCAGAATCTTTTAAGACCGTCACTATTGGTGATTTTGACATTGGTGGAGTACGTATGTTGAGTATTTTAAATATCGAAAATATGCTACTCGTTGTCTGTTTAACCTTTTTTATTACCAAATTTACAGATCGATTTAATAAACAAAAAATGATGTTAGCTGGACTTATTATTTATGGAATCGGTTATGTAACGATTACGTCGGCAAATTCGTGGTATCTGTTAATTATTTTTGGTTTTATCGCGACAATTGGTGAGTTAATTTATTCACCGATTCGAAATGCTGAGCAGGCCAACATGATGCCAACTGATAAGAGAGGGTCATATTCTGCATTTTCAAATCTGTCCTTTTCAGGAGCTGACTTAATCGCAAGATCTACAATCATAATTGGTGCATTCTTAATACCAACGATGATGTCGGTTTATATCGGAGTCATCTTAATGATTGGTATTTTTCTCGTCTACACCGGGTTATTTGTGAAGAGCTCCCAGCCGTTAATAAATAAAAAAGCTATTTTGACTGCATCAACGAAGATGTTTATTAAATAATCAAACTCCTATATATTTAATTTAATAAACAAATGCGTGTATAGAGGAGCGATCACACAATGAGTAGTAGTAAAGCATTATTCAAAGCTTTTAAAGAGTCCAATATTCAAATGGCCGGACATGGTAAGCGAAATGTGAAAGTTCTTAAAGAAGCATTTCACCAAGTTGATGGAAATCTAGAGAGTGACATTTACGGAAGCGGGAAAATTATTGAGGATTTCCAGAATAAAATGGCTGCTCTTTTAGGTAAGGAATCTGCCGTATTTTTCCCGAGTGGTACGATGGCTCAGCAAATCGCTTTACGCATTTGGTGTGACCGTAAAAATGTGAAGAAAGTCGCTTATCATCCTCTCTGTCATTTAGAGATTCATGAAGCAGATGGCTTGAAAGAACTGCATCATATTGAGACTGTTCTGTTAGCAGATAAGACCAGAGTGATCACCTTAGAAGACGTAATGAATATGGAAGAAAACATCGCCTGTTTATTGCTGGAATTACCTCAACGAGAAATTGGAGGGCAATTACCTGACTTTGAAACGCTAGTAGAAATATCGAAGTATTGTCGTGAAAAAGGGATACAGCTGCATTTAGATGGTGCACGTTTACTGGAAATTCTTCCGTATTACCAAAAATCAGCTGCTGAAGTTTGTGGTTTGTTTGACAGTGTCTACATCTCTGTTTATAAAGGAATCGGAGGTATCGCAGGGGCGGTGCTTGCAGGTGACAATGATTTCACACAGGAATCGAAGGTGTGGAAGCAACGTTATGGTGGGAATTTAATAAGTCTCTATCCATATATCATTTCGGCGGATACTTATTTAGATCAACGTGTAGACAAAATGGACCAATATTACCGTGATGCTAAAGATTTAGCTAACCGATTTAATTCCTGTCATGCGGTGACAACAATCCCTGCCATACCTGTTTCAAACATGTTTCATGTACATTTTGATGCTTCAAAAGAAGAGATGGAACATGTCTTAAAAGAAATTATGGAATTTTCCAAGGTTGGTATCTCGGGTTATGTAAGAGAAACAAGTGATCACTCTTGTTATTTTGAAGCGAGTCTTGGTGATCAGTATGAAAGCATTACTGAGGATCAGCTGAACTCTGTTTTTGGCAAGCTGAACGTACAGATGAAGAAAATTAAAAATTGATGACATGAATTAACCTCCCAGTTCCTTTTTAGGTACTAGGAGGTTTTATTTTTCATTATTAATTCCCTCTTTTACGTTCTTCCTGTTCCCATCTTCTTAATGCAGGGAAGGGATCATAAGCCCATTCTGTACGACCATTAAATTTATACATACCGTAATGCAGATGCGGTGGAAAGCGACCAGAAGTCCATTTTTTCCCGTACCCTGAACTGCCTACATATCCTATAATCGTGCCTGGTTCAATAATGTCGCCCTGTTTGACTTTTTTGTTAAAACTCGATAAATGAGCGTAATAATGATAGGTATTATTTACATCTCGTATGCCAACTCGCCAGCCACCATATTCATTCCAACCCATCGTTTCAATCATGCCATATGTGGTGGATTTAACAGGCATTCCATAGGAAGCAAACAAGTCTGTACCTTCATGAATTCTTCTGCCACCCCATCCACGACGATCTCCCCAAGTACTTCGATAGCTATAATCTTGTCTAAGTGGAAGCGGGAATGCATGCTGATCTAAGTTGATTGTTTCAAAATGCTGATAAATCTTCGCTGTTGTCAGGATTTGATTAACAGCCAAATCATTCTGATAGTAATTCTTAACGGCTTTTTTAAAGTCCTTTTCGCTATGTCCTTGTACATTCAATAACTCGACAAGCGTCCCCATCACATCGTCATCGTTCTTCCGGTCTGCTAGCCCATCACCATTAGCGTCCACACCATTCCCATTAAAAAAAGCGATGGACAGGGAGTAATTATCATCTCTTTGTGGATTAAGTGGACCTACCCAGTAGTCATCTGAAAATTGCATGGCGACAATTCCGTCTCGCTTTGGTAGATCTCTCCGTACTTCTTGGATATTCCGTTCATACTGATCAATTGCGGCTAAATAATACCATGGCAAAATGTCGCTCGAGTAATTTATATAATAGGCCATTCGCTTTTCCAACACTTGTTCTCTCGTGGGTTGCTGTTCATACGCATATGCACCAGAGGAAAGTAGTAAGAAACAGGCACTAAGTGTAGTTAATCGAAGCCATCGATTCAATCCGTATCCCTCCAAAGGTCGTGATGTCTTGTAGTTTTCCCAGGAAAGATATTTTCATGAATGAATTATGAAATTGGCTATTCTTTTTTTTGACAAGCTTTAATAAATGCTTGAAATATGGCCACGGACGAAAAATCATTCTTTTTGAACATGCCTTCAGGATGCCATTGAATACCTAAAACAAAATCATGTTCTTTGCTCTCAAGCGCTTCAATTAATCCATCATTGGCAATTGCACAAATTTCAAAAGCTTTAGGAATTTTTTTAACTGCTTGATGGTGAAAACTATTCACTTTTGCCAAATCGCTTTGTAAAATACCATGAAGCAAAGTTGCTTTTTCGATTTGAATAAAATGCGAAGCGTGATGGCGAGGAGCCAATTGAGTATGTTGTAAAAGTGGTTTATCAAATTGAGAATATATATCTTGATAAATATTTCCTCCTGCCGCAATGTTAAGAATTTGAATTCCTCTGCAAATTCCTAAAATGGGTTTATTCAGTTGTAACATTGCTTGAGTTAGGGCAATTTCAAAGTTGTCTCTTTCCGGAGAGACATTGCCCAGATGTGGAATTGGTTCTTCGAAAAATAAAGTAGGGTCGACATCACCGCCACCAGTTAAAAGTAATCCATCCAATAAAAGTGCGATAGACTGAACATCCTCATCGTTTAGATTGGGCAACACAATTGGTAAACCGCCAAACGAAGTAATAGCATCAAGATAGTCTGTTGAAACAGATAGCACGTGATCCTTTAAATTTGTTGATACGCCAATAGTAGGTTTCAAAATGAATCGTCCTTTCAAGCTAAGGTCGTTCATTTTATGTATAAATTCTCTCATGTATATGTAAAAAATGAGAAAGTAAATATGTCGATAATAAGATAACAGGAACATGTCAATTCAATGACATAAGGGCTTATTGGTTTAATTCCTTTCATAATTTCGTTAAGATGCAGGCTAGGCATTAAATACATGCGTTAGATTTGAAAGGAGATTTTCATCCATGAATTATAAAAAATACTTACTTCCTTTAGCTGCAGGTGCTCTGGCACTTGGATTAACAGCTTGCAGTGAAGAAGATAAATCAGCTAAAGAAGAATCACCTAAAGAAGAATTAGCGCAAGAAGAAACAAAAGCCCCATCTGAACAGGATGCAAAAGCTGCAGCAAAAGAAATGGAAGCCAACTTAGCTAAACAGCAAGTTGATGAAAAAGAAATCGTAGCGATCGTTAATAAAGAAGAACTTACTGGTGCACAATATAACGAAGCATTGGCTTCGATTCAAGGTCAAATGCAACAAATGGGTCAAGATCCTAATAGCAAAGAAGCAGCAGAGCAATTAAAAACGCAAACGATAGATTCACTTGTGAATCAAACGTTAATTCTTCAAAAAGCAGAAGAAGCTAAAATAACAGCTTCTGAAAAAGAAGTTGAAGAGCGTTATGCAACATTTGAAGAGCAATTTGGTGGAGAAGAAGCCATGACAAAAGCACTTAAAGAACAGAACATGGAATTAGGAACATTAAAAGAGCAAATCGCCCAATCCATCGTTTTTGAAAAATATCAAAACAAAGTAGTACCTGCGGCTGAAGTGACTGATGAAGAAATTAAAGCCTATTACGATCAAGCAGCAGCTCAATCTAAAGAAGCGGGTCAAGAACTACCTCCTCTTGAAGAAGCAAGTAAAGAAATCAAAGGAGTCTTGGAACAGCAACAACAACAAGAAAAGTTCGCTGCACATGTAGAAGAAATAAAAGCTGATGCTGAAATTGATGTAAAAATTTAATCATCGGTTATTTTGGAAAGACACCTTCCGCAATGGAAGGTGTCTTTTTTGTGATTCAAAATAGGGGAGAGTTTATCATTGTTCTCTTTTCTTACGTTGGTTTTGCGTCATAGGCTCATGCTTTGGATTTAAATTCCCTAACTCAGCTAATTCCATAGAAATTTCTTCTCTTTGTGAAGGAGTTCTTTTTCTAGAACGTAATGTGAAATCAGTAAATGAAACCGTCTTATTATTGACTCCATTTTGATAATCTTTTTTCATGAAAACTCTCCTTTCAAATTTCGAATCCTCCTTATCATGAGTTAATTCATGCGAATAATGTATGCCATTTTATATGTAAAAACAATGAGTATATTGATATTATTGGAAATGTAACCAAATACATGTATTATCGTCTAATGATATGAGGTGATTGCGATTGAATTTAAGAAGGATTGTTCTTATTATCATGCTTTTGGGAGGTTGTTCAAATGAATTTAACAATACACATAAAGAAATGCCTGCCGATTTTGATTTCAGTCTAAAATATGGCGTAAATGGCAATGGAGAAATCAATACATTTAAGAATTTTATCGTAAAAGATTTAGTCAAAGATGGAACCGTTCAAGCAAGTTTAACTCTGAGTGAACAAGACATGAATGACATCTACAACGAAATGATGAATTTAAATATTATGAAAGAACTAGAATTAAAAAATGAAGAAGGTTGTCACGTTGAACCGTCAAGTCTGTCAGTTTGGGAAATCCATATGAATGGCGAGACAAAGAAATTTAGTTACCAAAGTTATTGTGAAACACCACCTGATGTACTCAAGCTATATCAACTTGAGGAATTTATTCGAAAAATTATTACCCAAAAAGAAGAATATAAGAAGCTTCCAGCAGTTAATGGTGGTTATGAATAATGTTGTCACACCGGAGGTTAAGAAGTATGACTAATGTTGGCGATCTGCAGCCACATAATGCAATATGGGCGCAACAATTTACTGAATTAAAAAATGAATTTATCATTGAACTGGACAGTTTGATCGTTGCAGTTGAGCATGTGGGAAGCACGTCAATCGAAGGGATTTCTGCCAAACCTATTTTAGATATAGATATTGTCATCAATGATGTTAGCCTATTCCCACAAGTATGTGCCAGATTAGAAAAAATGGGCTATATCTATCAAGGTAATCAAGGAATTGAAGGACGAGAAGTCTTTAAGATTAATGGTAATGAATTATTAAACATAAATAAACCTCCACACCATCTATATGTATGCTCATTAGATAGCAAAGAATTAAAAAGGCATTTGGCATTTAGAGATTATTTGCGACAACATCCGGACGAAGCCAAAGCGTATGAGGTCCTCAAAAAATCCTTGGCAGCCACCGTTAACACAAGAGAAGAATATACAGAAGGTAAAACCGAGTTTGTAGCATCGATTTTAGAGATGACGTTAACTACTTATTGTTTGCCATTTGAAAAATCCACTTCTTCAAAATGACTTGGGAGGTTTGCAATGTACTACGAAATAAATAAAATTCAATTTTATTATGAGACCATTGGTGAGGGGATACCAATCCTTTTCTTAAGTGGTTTTGCCAATGATCTCTCCATTATGAAGAAAAATTTTGAACCATTTTTTAAAAGTGATGAGAATTGGCAAAGAATTTATGTAGACCATCCTGGCGTCGGAAAGACTAAATTATCTGGAACAATAGACATCGAAGATTTATTGGATGGTATCAAATCATTTGTTCAATCGGTTACGAGAGAAAAAGAGTTTTTAATTGTTGGCGCTTCATTTGGCGGTTTTATAGCAAGGTATTTAGTTGATGTTTTCAAAGAGAGAGTTAATGGTCTTTTCTTATTGTATCCGTTAATATCACATAAATTCAGTGAAGCAACTATTGAGAAAGATGTAACTGATCGTATCAATATAGTGACGACCAACCAGGAAATCGAAAGTGAAATTCAAGAAGAAGCGAAAGAAGCTATGCAGAACACCAATTTTCTTTTTTTAGAAAATCTAATCACACAAGCACAAGAGTTTCATTTAGAAATCGGCGAATCTTTTTTTAATAAGCCGGTCTGTATTCTGACGGGTAGACAGGACTCTTCAGTCGGATATAAAGACGCCTTCAGTCTAATAGAGAATTATCCTAAAGCTACGTTTTGTGTTCTTGATAATGCAAGCCATAATTTGCACGTGGAACAAAAAGAGCTTTTCAGTATATTTGTTGAGAATTGGTTAAGGAGAGTTGCAAATTTACAAGTTAATTAGAAATATAACAATGGGGGATTTAAAAATGACACATCAACACCCAAAACATATTATTGCAGTTTCGGCATTTATCACTAATGAACGAGGAGAAGTGTTATTAGTTAAAACACATTGGCGTACAGATACATGGGAGTGTCCTGGTGGTCAAGTTGAAGAAGGTGAAGCTTTAGATCAAGCTGTAATCAGGGAAGTTTTTGAAGAAACAGGAGTCGTGATTAAACCTCTCGGGATTACTGGAGTTTATTATAATGCAACAAAACAATTGTTGTCTGTTGTATTTAAAGCTATATACATAAGTGGAAATATTAAGATTCAACCCGAAGAAATACAGGAAGCTGCATTTATAAAGTTGACAACGGATAATATGGAGGAGTACATCACGCGACCTAATATGATATCGCGAACGCTTGATTCAATGAATGCGGAACACTTCACGCCTTATGAAACATTTGAAGTAGGTCCGTATAATTTACTTGGAAGATTAGAAAACTTAGTTTAATTAGAAATTTATTTGAAGGATCCTTTTGGGTCCTTTTTTTCGTTTAGTAAAGTTTGTAAAAATCGAATTTGACCTTTAGAGTAATTTAAATTACGATATAAAGTAATTAATGAAAAACGGGAGGGAATCGTATGGACACCATATTTTTAAAAGATAGGTTTAATGAATTGCTAAATGCGTTTAATAATGCAAAAACGTTTGAAGAGCAAAATAATTCCTTTAAAGAACTCAACAAACATCGACTGCTATATGAGGGAACAAAGAACTTACGAATGCTTAACCATTACAGTGATTTAAATAATGTAAAAGCTCAAGAAGAATATGCAGCTATTCAACAATCAGAGCCAATGTATCTTTCATTAGTAAATGACTATTATGAAACGATTTTATCGGCGACATTTAGAGACGACTTGGAGAAAATGTGGGGTGAGCAGCTTTTTAAGTTAGCGGAAATAAAAATAAAAACATTTAATAATGAAGTAGCTGAAGAAATAGAGAAAGAAAACAAATTGATTTTAGAATACCAGCAAATTTTCAAAAAAGCAGAAAGTGTTTTTAGAGGAGAAAGCATATCACTTTCTTCACTAATTCCTTATATTTTTTCGTCAGATCGCAGTACAAGAAAAGAGGCATTTGAATCAAAGTATCTATTCTTTCAAAAAAACGAGAAAGAGTTTGATCGAATTTTAGATGAATTAGTTAAAGTTCGACATCAAATGGCTTTAAAATTAGGATATCCATCGTATATTGAATTGGGGTACCATCGCATGCACCGTACAAATCTCAATCAAGGTGACTTCAAAAAATACCGTAAGCAAGTTAAAGAAGTAGGAGTTCCATTAGTTAACCATCTGCGTCATAAGCAAAAAGAGAGATTACAAGTTGAGAAGTTAACATACTACGATGAGCATGTATACTTTCAAACACCTGCACCTAAACCGGTGGGGGATTACCAACAAATTTTGACTACATATCGTCATGTATTTGATGAGTTATCTCCGGAGACTTCATCTTTTTATAATGAAATCATGAGGTATGGTCATCTGGATGTTCAAAATAGACCCGAGAAGACGGGTGGTGCATTTGCGACTTACATTGGCCAAGAGGTGGCACCATATATGTATTGCAACTTTAATGGGACGTCAAATGATGTTCGTGTATTTGCTCATGAAGCGGGCCATGCATTCCAATTTTATATGACTCGAGAGAAACAAATTCACGAATATATTATTCCGTTTGATTCTGCAGAATTGTTTTCATTTATAATGGAGCGCTTAGTTTGGCCTTGGATGGAACAATTTTTCGGAGATGAAGTACATCGATATAAATATGAACATCTAACTCAAGGGGTTATGTATATGCCAATAGCATCTGTGGTTGATGAGTTTGAACACTTCTTATATCAATATCCAAAAGCGACAGCACTAGAACGGAAACAACAATGGCGAAAGCTAGAACAGGAATATATGCCGGAAAAAGATTACGATCAAAATGAGTTTCTAGAACGGGGCATGGGATTTTGTGAATACGGACATATCTTCTCTACACCTTTTTACTTTATTGATTATGACTTGGCACATTTTTGTTCCTTACAGATGTGGATGAAGCAACAAAAAGAAGGAGTACCACCAGTTCAATCTTTTATCAGTATGTGTGAGAGTGGGGGCAGCTTATCGTTTGAAGATTTGCTAGCACGTGCCAATCTGATGTCTCCTTTTGAAGAAGGTAGTTTAACGACTATACTTGAGGAAGTACAAGTGTGGTTAAATAACGTGGACCATCACAATTTTTAGTTGGAATTAGGAGTTGAGAAATGTTGAAAGACATTCGATTAAATGCAGAATTATTACGCAGAAAAGTTCCGAACTTAACGGTGGCAGCAAAATCCATTGGGATTCGACCAGCCACCGTCTCGAATCTATGTACAGGAAAAATTGATCTTGGTAAGGCGGAAGTACGAACATTAGTTGGTTTAGCCACTTTAGCCAACTGCACAGTGGATGAACTGATCTTAAGAGAGGTGAAGTTGAACATGATACCAACCCAAATTAAAGTGTTAGATTTTTTCGCACCCTTGGTTGCTGGAGGAACAGTAGGGATCGTTGCTCGACCAGGCATGGGGCAATTAGTTATACTAGCTGAGTTGTTACAACGTTTGAAAGAATCTACATATGAAACGATATTATTAATGCCTGAAGCAACTTCGAGTGATATGGAGGAATTAGCTGGGCTAGCTAACTACGTGGTCCATTCATGTGAAGAAGCACTCGATATGATGACTAAATTAGACTCGGAAATTGTATTTATCACGGATAGAAGTTATTTAATTTCAGGAGATTTGTTAGATTTACAGGACCGTCTTGTTCACCAAGCGACGAGAGAAATTACAACGATTTTAGTAGATATATCAGGAGACGTCGTTGATGAAGAAATGCCATATGGTCCTCTTGAAACTTTGTGGCAATTAGATGCTGATTTAGCAGCGAGACATCTATATCCTGCTGTTCATCCTTTACAATCTACATCTTCAATTGTTGAAGGGATCGATTTGGATCAAAAACATTTTTCTTTACGACAAAGAGCACAACAACTTCTCCGACGTTATAAAGAATTACGTTCGTTTGTTAATGTTCATGGGAAAGAGCGACTTCAAGAGAAAGATATTACAATTTTTAATCGTGGTGAATTACTTGAATCTTACTTTACTCAGCCTTTTTTCGTTGCAGAAGCTTTTACAAAACAAAAGGGGTTAGAAGTGTCATTAACTGAAACTTTGCGCGACGTTGAAATTATTTTAGATGGAAGGGTAGATACCCTCAATCCTGAACAAGTACGTTATATCGGTAGTATTCAAGAATCTATGTTATAATGAATAAATGGAATTAACTGTATATCGCATGAAATACCTTGCATCTTCTAGAATCTCGCCTTAAGGCTGTTAGTGTTCTACAAGAATGTCTAGGTATTTTTTTTGTGATATTTATTTTTCTTTCATGAAAAATGGATGGAGGAAAACTAAATGAAGAAGACAGCAATTATATACTGCGAGAATCATTTTGGAACGATGGATGGGAAAACAGCAAACGGTTTGATTCGAAGCTCCGGCAAATATCAAATCGTTGGTGTGATAGATAGTACGAAGGCAGGCATGGATTCAGGAGCAGTGCTTGAAGGGAAAGAGAATGGTATTCCTATGTTCGCTAATGTAGAAGATGCATTACTAAATTTATCTAGCGTTCCAGATCAATTTATTTATGGGATTGCACCAGCCGATGCATTTTTGAAAGAAAATGAACGCAATGTTATTTTAGAGGCAATGAAACAAGGGATGAACATTGTAAATCCACTTCAGGAGTTTCTAACAGATGATGAGCAATTTGTTCAAGCTGCTCTTCACTTTAGAGTGGGAATTGAAGATGTAAGGATGCCTCCATTAAAAAAAGATTTACATCTTTTTTCAGGGAGAATCCTACAAATTGATACACCAATCGTTGCTGTATTAGGAACAGATGGTGCAGTTGGAAAAAGAACAACTTCTGTTATTCTTGAAGCTGCCCTACAAGCAAAAGGTTTGAAAGTAGCTTTTATTGCCACTGGACAAACCGGTCTCATTCAAGGAGCTAAGTATGGTGTAGCAATTGATGCTATTCCTTCACAATATATTACGGGTGAAATTGAAAATGAAATAATGAAAGCATATGACGATGAAAATCCAGACATCATCATCGTTGAAGGACAAGGTGCGTTAAGTCATCCTTCCTATATTAGTTCTAGTGGGATCTTAAAAGGTTCAAGACCTGGCGCTGTCATTGTTCAACATCCACCAATGAGAAAAGTGCTTGGTGATTTTAACTTTATGCCAATGCCTACTGTTAAAAGTGAAATAGAACTAATTGAAAATTTTTCGGATTCCAAAGTCGTAGCGATTACAATCAACCATGAGAATATGACAGATCAAGAAATTGAAGATGTCGTTGTAGCTTATGAAAATCAACTTCATTTACCAACTACTGATGTATTAAAACACGGGAGTGACAAGCTTGTTGAAAGCGTTCTTGCAGCGTTTCCTCAATTAGCTAATCGTCAAAAGAAAGCGCTTGTAAATTGACTCATTCTGAATTGCCTCGAATCGAAATAAACCTAGCGAAAATAGCTCATAATGCTGAAATGCTTTTAAAAATATACGGTTCTAAAGGAATCGAATTAATGGGTGTTACTAAAGGTGTATGTGGGAGTCCAGAAATTGCTAAGGTTCTAGTCGGGAAGGGGATACAAATGCTTGGAGATTCTAAAGTGAAGAATCTGAAGCGGATGCACGATGCGGGTATCAATGCAGAGTTTGTTTTATTGCGATCACCTGCATTAAGCGAAATTGAAAAAGTCATTCAAACGGTGGATGTGAGTTTAAATTCTGAACTTATTGTTATGAAACAACTTTCTGAAATGGCACTTAAACATCATGTCCTTCATAAGGTCGTCCTGATGATTGAAATGGGTGATTTAAGAGAGGGTATATTGCCTGAGAACGCAGTAGATGTAGTGCGAGAAGTTTTACAACTTAGAGGAATACGTTTAGTTGGCATTGGGGCAAATTTTGCTTGTTTCGGCGGAGTTAAACCGACTGAAGATAAGATGAATCAACTTTCTTTACTAGCTACTCAAATAGAGTCTGAGTTTAATATTACTTTGCCATATGTTTCTGGGGGTAATTCAGCGAACTACAGTTGGTTTATTAAGGCTGAAGACTCGAATCGGATTAATAACTTGAGAATTGGAGAATCGATTCTTTTAGGTAGAGAAACGCTCTATCGTGAGGCAATACCGAATTTATTCACAGATGCATTTACTTTTGTAGTTGAAGTAATTGAATCGAAAATGAAGCCTTCAGTTCCTTATGGAGAAATTGCTCAAAATGTTTTAGGTATATCTCCTGAATTTGAAGAACGAGGAGAAATCAGAAGGATTATTCTTGGTGTTGGATTTCAAGATGTGTTGATTTCTGGGCTTACACCGAAATTAAATATTGATATTCTCGGATCCAGTAGTGATCATACGGTCATGGATGCGAAGCAGGAAGCTTTGCAAGTAGGCGATGAAGTAAGCTTCTCCGTGAATTATGGTGCATTGTTAACACTTATGACTTCAGAAAATATAAGTAAAAAATATATAAACATGTTAACTCCACATGTTGTGGATAAATAAAAAAAGCACTCGGTTCAAATCCGAGTGCTTTCTTCCGTTATGAGGTTAAAGTTAAACTTTTAATGATCGTCTGCGAATCTCTGATTCTAGTAGACTGATGAAATCTGAGCTTAATTTTAACTCTTTTGCTTTGTAGTAAGACTCTACTAGTAATTCTGATGAAAGATTACTCATTTTAAAAAGGCACCTCCGTTTAATAGTTTTATTTATAGTTTGAATTTTAAATTGATATTTTGGATGTACATTTAATCTATCAAAATAATTTCCAAAGAACAACCGTTCTGTTATCCACAGTTTACAGTGGATAACTTGTGTTTAAGTTGTGTATAGTTTCTCAAACCGTATATTTAGCAGCACTAAATATGTGTATAAAGTTATCCACAGTTTTGAAAAATGCGAAATTTGTCGAAACATTTTTTTGGGAATTGGAAAAATAATTGGTAATATTAATAAATATTCAGGACATTTAATAGTTATTATCTAAAAATACAGACTTTTCTAATAACTTACTCATTTTTATTCACCGGAAAAGTGACTGTTCTTTTTAATCTACGTTAAGGTGAATGTTGTGTATTGTCGAATATAGGAATAAAAATTGATGGTATTAGACAAAAGTATTGGAGGATTATTTGTGATATTTCAACAAAAGGATTTGGTTTTAAGAGAATTAATGAAAGAAGATGCCGCTTTATTAGCCAAATGGCTTTCAAATCCAGCTGTGTTAGAGTTTTATGAAGGAAGAAACAATCCATTCGACTTGGCCAAAGTACGTCAAAAATTCTTCAATCAAAATGACGCTGAAACAAGATGTATCATTGAATTTGAAGGGAAAGAAATCGGTTATCTTCAATTTTATGAACTAGATCAGGAAGCTTTTTCAGAATACGGACTTGAAGCTTCGAATGAACGAGTTTTCGGCATGGATCAATTCATTGGAGAAGTGGATTGTTGGAATCGAGGTATAGGTACGAAAGTGGTGTCCGCTACGGTTCAATATTTATTGGAACAAAAACAAGCAGACAAAATCGTTATGGATCCTCAAGTGGTTAACGAACGCGCAATTGCTTGCTACGAAAAGTGTGGATTTTTAAAAGTGAAGGTTTTACCGCAAAAAGAACTTCATGAAGGCGAGCTTCGAGATTGCTGGCTAATTGAATATACGAAATAAGTGAATAGATAAACGGCAAAAGCATAAACGCTTTTGCCGTTTTGTTATTTCTTTATAAAATGATCTCTCTTCATCACATATGTGTTGGCCATTAAATCATGTAAACCACGTTTTTCAGGATGAAAAATAATTAACAAAAACCCAGCAAAAAGAATAACAGAGCTAACAAAGGAAGCTAGATAACGACCAGTGGAACGGAGTAAGGAAATTCGATTTCCTTGTACATTCACTATTTGTAGTCGCATAACCAATTTTCCAAGTGTTGCTCGTAAAGGAGTGGCGGGTAAAATGATGTAATACGCAATAGTTAATATGTAAAAAAGACTTTGTTCTTGTGCTAAATCCATCCCCACATTCAGTCCTGAGACAACTTCCATTGCTTCATCCGTTGTTAACCCTATTAATTTTCCTAATCCTAATAGAAGAATGGATAATATGATGAAATCTAAAAATGATGCGAAGAATCTGCTCCAAAATCCACCGAATTCAGGATGAAGTACATGCTGTCTGATGCTCATTTGATTTCCTCCAAAATGTAGTGAAATTAGTAGTGCTTAAACAAATTGAATATAAGACGAAATGGTGCTGAAAAAAGAGACCACAAAATTTGTCCTACAACTTCACCCCAAATATAATCTCTCAGTGAATGATCTTTTTCCTTCTTTTTCTTCTCCATTAGATTTGTCTCCTTATGTCTAACTTCGTTAGTTGATTTACGTATTTTATTATGTAAAGTTTCAAATTACTACTATATGTTTTGAATTAACATTTTTGATTCATACTAATCTTAGTTAGAAAATGAGTGGTTGTGAAACTGGCTCTTCGAATTGGTACAAGTCTAGTGAAAGTTACGAATGCTATAAAAATAGCGATGTAAGCATCTGAAGTTGCTCCAAAACAGACATGACTTTTCAAAGTTGAAAATCTATCAACAAAGTAGGGGGATTATATGGAGAAAACTAGTAAACATGTGAAAGCGAGTTTGACAAATCAATCGAACTATTCATCGAGAAATTTGTGGGGAGGCTTTCTATTTGGACTCGGGGTTGTCGCATTTATTGATGAGACAGTTTTTCATCAATTGCTACACTGGCATCATTTTTATGATAAATCTACAACGGACATAGGACTCGTTTCGGATGGGTTATTTCACTCGTTTAGTTGGTTTGCCACTATTGGGTCAAGCTTTATGCTAGCGGACCTTAATCGAAGACATGCTTTTGTGATGAAACGCTGGATTGGTGGAGCATTATTAGGGGGTGGGACATTTCAACTTTATGATGGAACGATTCAGCACAAACTTATGCAGATTCATCAAATTCGCTACAATGTCGATATTACGCCGTATGATGTTGTGTGGAATATTACGGCTTTAGGAATGATTATCGCAGCCTATTTCCTTTTGAAGAACACAAACATAAGATCGGAGGAACATCATGCATTCAAATAACCATCTACCTGAACCGATTCTTTGGTTACAACTGATCGCCGTATGTATGATAGCCATCGGTTTATATTTGATTGCCATGGTGATCTCAAGTAGACGCTATAAAAAGTCATGGTCTATGTGGAAAGCTTTTTCGTTTGGCCTTGGTGTGGTGTTTATCCTTAGCGCCATCATTGGACCACTCGCAATGAAGGCTCACTCAGACTTCTATGCACATATGACTAATCATTTACTGCTGGGGATGTTCGCTCCGATATTAATCGCTTTTGCATCACCAGTAACTTTATTTTTACGAGTGCTTGACGTTAAAACAGCAAGACGTGTAACTGAATGGATGAAGAGTTGGCCGATGCTATTGTTAACACATCCATTATTTGCAGCTTTGATTAGCGTTGGTGGACTATGGATTTTATACACATCTAGCTTATATGCCCTCATGCAACAAAACGTCCTGTTGCATATGTTCGTGCATGTTCATGTGTTTATCGCGAGTTATCTATTTACGATTTCCATTATTTCTTTTGACTATCTTCCTCATCAATGGAGCTTTCGATTCCGATCAATTGTTCTCTTATTAGCCCTTGCTGCCCATGGGATATTGTCTAAGTATTTATACGCCCATCCTCCAGAAGGCGTTTCAAGAGTAGATGCGGAAAAAGGTTCAATGTTGATGTATTACGGAGGAGATGCAAGTGAAATCCTGCTTATCCTCATTTTCTGTACACAGTGGTATAAATCAACTAAACCACGAGTATCCACAGGCACTCATTCCTTTGTATGAAGTAAAAGCAATCGGGCAATCTAAAGTTGTTTAGAACAAACTCGCATTGAGTGATGAAGGGGAGAATTAAAAATGTCTAAGAACAGAGAGCCACATGAAAAAATGACCACTCAAAGTAATGGTCTAACAAAAACGCAAGAAGTTTTGTACCAAGAAGAATTCAAAAAAGCAGATCGTCATTCGAACAGAAATAAAATAGAAGTTACCAACAAACAAAAACAGTAAGAACGCGGAGGACGCTTTCGCGGGCATAATAACTATCCAAACTATTTTATATGGGAAGTGGTCGGCTATTTCTGAAGACTCCTGCGGAAAAACGAAACACGATAGACCCCACAGGCAACGAATTGTGCACAATTCGTTTGCGACGAGTAACCGCAGAAGCATAGGTTTTTAACAGCTGAGGAGGCTGGCGTTTAGTCCGCGGAAAGCGTCCGTCGCAATGGAAATCAACATTTTTTTTTCAAAAGTCGAAAATGCTCTTTAGTGAGAATCTAAAGAGCATTTTTTCTATGGCTTTAATATGAACTTGATGCTTTCGTCTTCATGGTCATGAAATGTTTTGTAAGCTTTGCTCGCTTCTGCTAAAGGTACTTTATGTGTAATGATTTCTCTTGGGTCGAATTCGCCTTTAGTAATCTTATCGAATAATAAAGGCATGTAGTGTATGACAGGGGCTTGTCCCATTTTTAGTGTCACATTGCGTTCAAAGATATTTCCTAAAGGGAACATATTATATAGAGAACCATAAACTCCTGTTAGTTGAATGGTTCCAAACTTACGAACTGCATTTAAGCCAATATCAATAGCACTCAAAGTGCCACCTTGAAGCTTTAATTTTTGTTCGACTTTTTCTACGATCGAAAGTTTCCCATCCATCCCCACACAATCGATGACAATGTCTACGCCGCCATTCGTTATCTCCTTAATATGTGCACCCATATCTTCAAATTCATCAAAATTAAACGCTTCTACATTGTTCATTTTTATCGCATGTTTCAATCTGTAAGGTAAGTGATCAACTGCAATAACACGTTTTGCGCCTTTCATCCACGCAAATTTTTGCGCCATTAAGCCGACAGGACCAGATCCTAAAACGGAAACCGTATCCCCTGGCTTTACCCCTGCATTTTCAACACTCCAATAAGCAGTGGGAAGGACGTCTGATAAAAAAAGAAGCGATTCATCTTCGAACTCGCAAGAAGGTGGAACAACGAAAGGCATAAAATTTCCATAGGGCACTCGCAAATATTCTGCTTGCCCGCCCGTATAGTTGCCATATCTTTCTGTAAAACCAAAATATCCACCTGTATCAACTTCTGGATTATCGTTTGAATTATCACACTGACTTTCTAAATCATGCTTACAATAAAAACAAGTTCCGCAAGAAACGTTAAACGGTAAAACCACACGATCTCCTTTTTTCACTTTGGTTACTGTTGGACCTACTTCTTCAACAATGCCCATAGGTTCATGACCAATAACATAATCTTTTCTTGTCGGAAGGGCTCCTCGATAAATGTGGAGATCCGATCCACAAATGGCAGTTGAAGTGATACGAACGATAATGTCATCTTGTTTTTCTAATTTGGCATCTGGTACTTCTTTAACCTTAATATCCTTTGTGCCTTGAAAAGTGACTGCTTTCATTTATATCCCTCTTTTTCAGTTTGGATGAATTTCTTCATTTATAGCTGGATCTTTCGTAACTTTTCGATACGGATCGTTTATCACTTGTTTATTTAATTCATTAATCGAAATGGAATCGACTGTTTTCATGTCATCATGCATATCGAAGAGACTTATCTTATCAGTCATCACTTGTTCAGGATTATCCATGTAAGGTCCTAAAGCCAATTTACGATCTTCTTCTGAAAACACTTTTTTGTCCATTGAATGACCATCCTTTCGTGAAATAAACCCATGACGAGCCAATGCGCATCGCCATGGGTAAGTGAATAATATTACTTCGCGACTGTCGGTGCGTAATGAAGTGGTGGGGGTACGAGCCAAGCTTTTTCTTTATTTAAACGTAGTAATTTGGCACCGAATAAAGCTTTGCTTGCATGGAATTGTCCAAACATCAAGGCAATATCTTCACGTATAGCTTGTCCCATAACTAAGCTACATGCGACTAGACCTTGAGCTGCATTCACTGATACAACGGCACTGATTTCAGGGTCCATGAATCGTGCGCCGACCGGAATTTCCTCGGCAGAAGCAACCGGTCGATCTGGTAAGGCTGGAGGCAAAGCAATACCATTTTCTTTTAAAAGTTCACCAATCGATTGGTTTTCATCTTTCATGGTTCTTACAGCTTCTTCAAGCATCGATTTAAGTTCTTTGTCACCTGCATGATTGATGAATGCTTGATAAATAGACAACAAACCGTTATTCGATATCATATAAGACCAAGCACCAAAAACTTCACCGTCATGTAGGGGTTCGTCTTTCGAATTTCCAGATAAAATGCCCAACTATTTTCCTCCTTTTGAATTGCATCGAGAATGTACAAAAATTCGTACTGACTTATGTTGTGTCAGTTTCTAACCAATATGCAGATGAATTTCAGGAAAAAAATAAGGGCAAAGAAAAAAGACTCGAGAAGGTGTTTTTCTCAAGTCCATTTTAATAAAAATACATTAAGCTATTTCATGTCCTTTTGACACTTGGAAGATGTCGAACCATTGTTCGCGGGTTAGTGTGATATCAAGTGCGCGAACTGCTGATTCAATCCTGCTCAATTTGCCTGAACCTACAACTGGAATAATGTGAGCTGGATGATTTAATAACCAAGCATACAATATTTCGTCTATATCTTGAACGCCGATTTCACCCGCAATTTTAGTTAACGTGTTGCGTAAAGTCAACGAGCGTTCATCTTTGCTTGAAAAAATAGATCCTCCAGCAAGAGGTGACCATGCCATAGGTGGAATTCTTTCTTCTTGGCATAAATCTAACGTTCCATCTTCGAAATTTTCAAGATGAACTGCTGACAATTCGATTTGGTTTGTTAGTAACGGGAAGTCTAAATAGGATTGGAGCATTTTGAAATGAGAACGTTTAAAATTCGAAACGCCAAAATGCCGCACTTTTCCTTCGGTCTTTAGTTGAATAAAAGCTTCTGCCACTTCAGCAGGATTCATGAAAGGATCCGGACGATGAATTAATAATACATCTATATAATTTGTTTGAAGATTTTTTAAAGATTGTTCAACTGATGCGATGATATGTTCCTTACTCGTATCATAAGACTTAATCGAATGATGTGGTCTGTTTTCTGAAATAAGTTTTATGCCACATTTCGTCACGATTTCCATCTCGTTTCGCAGTTCGGGTTTAAGTGCTAATGCTTCACCAAATATTTTTTCGCATGTATAGTTCCCATAAATATCGGCATGATCAAAAGTGGTAATGCCTAATTTTAAACAATTTTCAATATGTACAACTAAATCATTCGTTGACATGTCCCAATCGGAAAGACGCCATAATCCATAAACAATTCTAGAAAAAGATAAGTCCTCTGTAAGTTCTACTCGTTGCATAATCATTCTCCTCTCTCGTTTATTGTATACATTTCATGTTTTATTTTCATTCATAAGAAGTTTGTTGCGATGATTCACTTCATCTATTAGTTATAAGATTTCATGGTTATTGGTACAATTAGGATATAGATTGGTGGTGCTTTTTCGATTGAAACGTAAATTTGGCGATCGTTCCGAGTGGAAAAGAATACTTGATAGGACTTATGTGCAAACCTATATGGAAGCTCCAGAATTTAAAGGGCATATCACGTTACTACACTTAAAAAAAGTGGCTGCACCTCTGACAGTTCGATATGATGATCTTCATATCTGCTTAGCTGATGACGGTTATTTCTGGCTTCAACATTTTCCGGCAGACCAAAAATATTCCGTAACAACCATGTTTGATGATAAGGGTGAGATTGTCCAGTGGTACATCGATATTTGTTATCAAATTGGTTTTGATCAAGTCCCATGGTTGGATGATTTATATTTGGACTTAATCGTTTTCCCATCCGGAAAAATAATTCAAAAAGATCGTGATGAACTAAATGAGGCTATGACTCAAGGAGTTATAAATAAAGTTCTTTACAATCAGGCATGGGATGAGGCAAATCGTATACTACATCTTATACAAAAAGATAATTTTCATTTGCTTCACCATTCTGCAAAACATAAAAAAATGTTAGAAGAAAAAATGTAAAGCATCTAAATCGTACAATTGAAAGGAAGGATTTTATGGCTTTTGACAAAACCGCACTCAATACTTGGTTTCATCAATTTCCTTTACTAAAAAAAATCGTCTCTTTGGAGCCTGTTGTCTGGTTAAATCCGAACCATCTTCCAAAAAGTGAGATGGATTCTCTTCCAGTTACTCGTGATGATATGAATGAAGCAGCTGATTTATGGGATCGATTCGCTCCTTTTCTCGCATTAGCTTTTCCTGAAACGAGAGAAACAAATGGTATCGTAGAATCCCCATTGCGGTTAATTGCTACGATGAAAAATGAACTGAATAGTTGTTATGTTGCTCAAATTGAAGGGGAATTATTTCTGAAGTGTGATAATGAATTGCCTATTGCCGGATCTATTAAAGCGCGGGGCGGCGTGTATGAAGTTCTTTATTATGCTGAGCAACTTGCTCTTGAAGCGGGTTTAATACAACAGGATGAAGATTATTCGGTATTTTGTCATGAGAAATTCACATCATTTTTTAAACAGTTTACAATAGGCGTGGGTTCTACAGGTAATTTAGGATTAAGCATTGGGATTATCGCTGCTAAGTTAGGATTCAATGTTTCTGTTTACATGTCTTCAGATGCAAAGCAATGGAAGAAGGATTTATTGCGTGCAAAAGGGGCCACTGTCATTGAATTTGCAGGAGATTTTGGAGAAGCGATTTTTGCTGGTCGAGAACAAACAAAATTAAATCCAAAAGGTTATTTTGTGGATGATGAAAATTCTAGACATCTCTTTTTAGGGTATAGCGTAGCGGCTCTTCGGTTAGAGGAACAGCTCGCACTTGAAAAAGTTAAGGTAGACCGTGATCATCCTCTCTTTGTATATTTACCTTGTGGTGTTGGGGGATCTCCTGGTGGTATCGCTTTTGGTTTAAGACAGGTTTTCGGAGACCATGTTCATTGTTTCTTTGTCGAACCAACACATTCACCAGCAGTTTTAATCGGTTTGTTAACAGGAGAGAAGGAAAAGGTTTGTGTCCAGGATTTTTGCATTGATAATATTACAGAAGGCGACGGGTTAGCTGTAGGTCGGCCTTCCAGCTTTGCATCATCCATTAGTGAAAAGACCATTAGTGGAATGTATACACTCGAAGACGATGAGTTGTTTAAGCTGTTAGCTCTACTTGCAGACAGTGAAGGTATTCAAGTGGAGCCTTCTGCTGCTTCGGGTTTATTAGGTCCATTGAATATGATATCAACAGATTATTTGAATGAACACCAACTGAAAGAGAAGAATGCTACACATATCGTTTGGGCAACTGGTGGATCGTTAGTGCCCCGTGAAGATATGGACCTTTTTTATGAAAAGGGAATTGAATTACTAAATAAAAATTTGTGAAATCGCTTCATACAATCAAGTCAATCTGAATTGGAGAATTTTTATTCAGAATAGGTTTTGGCATTTTGGTAATCCTACATTCGTATGTTTTTTCAGAAAGGAGGAGACTAAATATGCCTAAAAACACACCTAAACCAGATAACCGTTCTGATAATGTTGAAAAGCTTCAAGATATGGTGAAAAATACAATTGGCAATATGGAAGCTGCTGAAGAAACGATGGCATTTTCTGATGGGAAAGAATTAGAAGCCATCCGTGAAAAAAATGCTCGTCGTGAAGCAAGTATTGAAGGTTTCCGTGAAGAAATTAAAGATGAAACAGAAGCTCGAAAAAATGGAAAAGTATAAGTAAGTTAAAAAACAGTCGAGAAGCACTAAGCTTCTCGACTGTTTTCATATTATCCTCTAAATGATTCAATTTCTTTCATTAAACCACTTAAACTTCCAGTAACTTGCTTTAACTGTCGTGCAAGTGTTATCGATTCATCAGCCTTTGAAGAATCAAATGAGGATTTATTGGAAGAATAAATAGTGTAAGGGAGGTGTTCAATTCATGCATCAAAATCTGAACGAGAAACCAATTGAAAATAGAACGAATGTTAATGAAGTAAAACAACTAAATTCAACTTCTGGTCTAACCTATAATGAGGTGAAACAAATGTTAGTACAGAAAATCAGAAATCCCGATGAGGAAGAATTAATTGATAAAACTCAATCATTTATGAAAAATAATTAGGTTCTAATTTGGTCAAAAGCAACTTAACTCTTTATTGGGTAAAGTTGCATTTTTTTTTTTTGATTAAATGTGGTTTATCAAATTCAAAAAAAGTGAATACTAGTTAAAAATCTAGTTAATAGAAAAAAAGAATTGCATCTATGTTTTTCATATGAAAGAGGGAATGAATTATGAACTTATCTGTCAAAATTATTATTGCGTTAGTGTTAGGTGCGATTACAGGTATTTTATTAAACGTGTTTGCTCCTGATTTATTTCCACCGTTAGATAAATATCTTTTTTCACCAGTTGGTAAAATTTTCATCAGTTTAATCACCATGCTTGTGGTGCCGATCGTATTCATCTCGATTGCACTAGGAACAGCAGGACTTGGGGATCCAAAGAAGTTAGGGCGAATTGGCTTAAAAACAATTAGTTATTTCCTAGTTACTACTTCTGTGGCAATCGTCATTGGAATCGGTTTAGCTTACTTACTTGAACCTGGAAATGCAGGGACATTTGAGACAGAGGGATTAGAGTATAGCTCGGAAGAAGCTCCACCTATATCTGAAACGTTATTAAATATTGTGCCAACCAATCCAATCCAATCATTTGCAGAAGCTAATATGCTCCAAATTATTGTATTCGCGATTTTCGTTGGATTTGCACTGGCTATGTTAGGTACGAAAGTTGATAAAGTTCATGAACTTTTAGAGCAAGGTAATGAAATCATGATGTATCTTGTAAATCTAGTTATGAAATTTGCTCCATATGGAACATTTGCTTTGCTTGCTTCTGCCATTGGTACACAAGGTTTAGATGCGATTAAAGCGATGGGACTTTATATGATTGTCGTTGTCCTGGCCCTAGTTATACATGGACTCTTCACATACGGTTCATCGATTCTATTATTAGCTAAGCAAAATCCAATTAAATTTTTCAAAGGTTTTGCACCAGCTATGGGAGTTGCTTTCAGTACATCAAGTAGTAATGCAACGCTTCCAGTTTCAATGAGTGTGGCACAAAAGAATCTTGGTGTTCCAAAAGCAATTTCAAGTTTTGTTCAACCATTAGGCGCAACAATTAACATGGATGGAACAGCTATTATGCAAGGTGTAGCTACAGTATTTATAGCTCAAGTTTATGATGTGAATCTTACTTGGACAGCACTATTAATTGTCGTAATGACAGCGGTTCTAGCAAGTATCGGGACAGCAGGTGTCCCTGGTGTAGGACTAATCATGCTCGCAATGGTATTAAGTGCAGTTAATCTACCTGTTGAAGGTATTGCTTTGATTATCGGTATTGACCGATTACTAGATATGGCCCGCACCGCGGTTAATATCACAGGTGATGCAGCATGTGCTGTAGTCGTAGCTGAAACGGAAGAACGTGCTGGTAGAGTTTAATAAAATAAAAAGAGTCGACTTTGTTATCAAAGTCGGCTCTTTTTTGTTTTTATAGGTAATTTTAATATAGACTGGACTCCTACTAAAGAGAGTTTGAAAAATATCCTTAGTTGACATTTTTAAGTTACAAAAATATAATAACTTACATAAAGTAACTTAAAGAGTTCAAAGGGGAATTAAAATGACGGATATAAAATTTGTTCCAAAAGAAGCGTTACTGGTGTTAAAAGATAAAATTAAACTCATTCCAACGGAAGAAGGCAGCATTTATTTAGTAGGACCAATCCGTTTACCAATTAACTTATTTGGTGAGACGATCATCTTTCAATGGTACTGCTGGTTAAACAGTAAAGATGAAGGACATGATTTAAAACAAATCATTGAAAATCTATCTTCTGCAAACCTTGCGGAATATCAGCAATCGAGTGTATTGGTCTATGGAGATTTTGAGCATTCTGAAGAAGCGCTCATCCGCATGCATTCAATTTGTCACACAGGTGATATTTTTGGGAGTAAAAGATGTGATTGTGGCTATCAATTAAAGCAATCTTTGCAAATGATTGTGGATCACGGAAACGGTGCGCTCTTCTATTTAGCTAACCATGAAGGAAGAGGCATTGGTTTATTTAGCAAGGCAATGGCTTACATTTTGCAGGAAAATGGATATGATACAGTTGAAGCGAATGAAGAATTAGGATTTGTTGATGATTCACGAAATTATAGTGATGCGATTCAAGTCTTGCGTGTCCTTCGATCAAAACCTGTGAAATTAATGACGAATAATCCCAAAAAATTAGTAGCCTTAAAAGAAGCGGGAATGATGGTTTCAGGAAGAACCCCGTTGTGGGGAGATGTCTCGGAATTTAATGAAGGATATTTACAAACAAAAATAAAACGTTCAGGACATTTAGAGGAAGAAGTGACTTGCCCAAATGACTAACCATGAATTTTATATGGACATAGCATTACAAAACGCCTTAGCAATGAAGGGACAAACGGATCCCAATCCTTTAGTAGGGTCAGTGATTATAAACGAAAATCGCATCGTTGGTGTTGGTGCTCATATGAAAACGGGTGAACCTCATGCTGAAATTCATGCGCTTCGCATGGCAGGAGATGCTGCTAGGGGAGGGACTATTTATGTCACGTTGGAACCTTGCTCACATCATGGACGAACAGGTCCATGTGCGGAAGCAATAGTTCAAGCAGGTATAAAAAAAGTCGTAATTGCCACATTGGATCCAAACCCGATAGTTGCAGGCAATGGCGTTAAAATTCTTGAAGAAGCTGGACTCGAAGTTATCATTGGAGTACAAGAAGAAGCTTCAATAAAAATGAACGAAGTGTTCAATAAATTTATTGTCGAGAAACTACCCTTCGTTACATTAAAAGCTGGCATTACACTAGATGGGAAAATTGCTTCACATACATTTAATAGCAAATGGATTACATCTGAAGAAGCAAGACGAGATGTCCATCGATTGCGAAATGAACATATGGCGATTTTAGTAGGGGTCAATACAGTGATCGCAGATAATCCTGAGTTAACGACTCGAATTCCAAATGGTCGTCATCCTCTGCGTATTGTTTTAGACTCTTCTTTGAAAATCCCCTTGGATTGTAAAGTAGTGGCGGATGGATTAGCTGAAACATGGATATTTACGAGTAAGACGTATGATGCCAATAAGAAAGCTTCGTTAGAGAAAGCGAATGTTTCCGTTTTCCACACGAGTGGTATCGGTACAGTGGACCCTTCTGAAGTATTAAGCATATTGGGTGAAAAAGGGATATCATCTTTATTGATAGAAGGCGGTGGCACAATCAACGCTTCGTTTTTAGAACATCAGTTAATCGACAAAGCCGTCATCTATATCGCGCCTAAGTTAATTGGAGGGAAAAACGCCCCAACATTTTTAGAAGGTACAGGAATTAGACAAATGAGTGATGCGGTTGAGCTTCGAGATGTCGATATCGTTAAGATAGGGAAAGATTTTAAATTTGTTGGTTATCCAATTTATCAATTAGAAGAACAGTAGAGGGATTTGATTATGAAATTTGGTTTTGATATTGATGATACACTCATCAACTTAAGAGAACATGCTTTTCACATTTACAATAAAAAATTGAATCAAAACGTACCTATAGATATTTTTCATGAAATTAAAAAAGTCGAGATCCACGAAGCATTTGGTCTTACTTCTGAACAAGGTTCTAAAATGTGGAATGATTCCTTAGAAGAAGTCTATTTTACAAGTTGTCCTGCTTATCCAGATGCAGTGGAAGCATTAAATGAACTGAGTAAAGATGGCCATGACATTTATTACATTACAGCTAGACCAAAAGAACATGGCGAGCGGACAAAACAGTGGATGATCGAACAAGGTTTCCCAGTTCAAGAAGACAAGTTCTTTTGCGGAATGAAAGATGAAGATAAAGTCCACATCATTCAAGATTTACAATTGGATTTTTTCTTTGACGATAAACCCGATGTGTTGAATACATTAGCTATGGATGAATTGACCGTTTATGTGAAAAATCAACCATACAATCAACACTTAACCATTCCAAGACTAACGAATTGGAGTGAGTTAAGAGAGATTGTGAAAGAACAGGCTGAAAAACGAGAATCTATGTAGATTCTCGTTTTTCTTTTTGGGTACCTTGAGAATGAGGGAGCTTAAGTAACAATTTACCACTTTCAAAGCGGGATCTTTCTTAGTGGAGAATCTGAAATTCTTTTTGAGTTTGAATGAATTTCAACATATTTGAAGCCTCGAACAATAGAAAAATGTGGTATTGTTTACTAAAAAAGATGATTGATTTCTTTCTGAAATGGGTGAAAAAATATGGATTTCTCTTCAAAAAAATTTGTGATGGAAAAAGATTATCCATTATCAAGAGAAACGGTCTGGAATTTATTGAGCGATACAGATCGACTTAATCGAATTATTGGATTGTTTTCGGTTAAATTTAAGCCTGCCAATCAATTACCGGGCAAAACATTTTACCGTGAAGCATTAGCTAAGGTTGGTGGAATCGTTCCGTTAATCTGGAAAGAGTACCCTTTTCAATGGGACAAGTACGAAAACTATATGGTGGAACGAGCTTACGAAGGAGGTCCTCTTAAGCACTTTCGTGGAGGAGTGGAGCTTGAAGATACGGATGTCATTCTGCCTGATGGTTCAAATGGAACCAAGGTTCGTTTAATAGGAGAATTCACGCCTAGAAATTTACTTGGGATTGGAGCTGTTCAATTTACAGGTGTCCAATCCATGAAAAATACCATGAAATATGTTGACGATTATTTAGAAGCAGTCCAAACGGAAAAGCCTTTGCCTTCTGACATCTCTACAAAGGTGAAAATTAATCTTGATAAGCTCAGTATCCTTGAAGAAAAACTAGCAAGTATGCCTGTTAATCCTACATATATTGAAAAGCTCCATCAGTTTCTGAGCACAAGTGATAGCTCAGACGTTTCTAAAATGCGTCCGATTTACTTAGCAAAAAAGTGGAATGTCGATGAACTAGAGGTTATTCGCTTGTTTTTGTACGCGACGAAGGTGGGAGTCATGAATTTAAGTTGGAATTTAATTTGCCCAAATTGTCGTGTCTCAAAAGTTGAGTACAGCTCATTATATTCCTTAGAACAGCAATTCCATTGCGATTTATGTGGAATTAATTACAATGCGAATTTCGGAAAGTATGTAGAATTGAATTTTTCAGTTCACCCAGCTGTTCGAGTTGCGTATGACAATATGTATTGCGTTGGTGGTCCAATGATTTCACCTCATGTCCACATCCAACAAGTAATTGAACGAGAGCAACGATTTGAATTAAAGATTCCTAAAAATCCTAAAGATTTCCGAGTTCGCATTTTACAAGCCAATCATGTGTTGGAATTAGAAGCGTCTAATTCAATTTCATCCGAGCCGATGGATGTGGATTATGTGGATGAAGGATTTACACAGGATGAAATGAAATTTAGCGAAGGTATGAACACAATGCATATCGTGAATTCTAGTTCTGCAGATATTGTTTTAGTTTTGGAGAAAAAGGAATGGAATTCGGATGTATTAACAGCTGCTCAAGTGACTTCTATGCAGGAATTTAGAGACCTGTTTTCCTCAGAAGTATTATCTCCAGGTCAACAAGTTGGAATCGAAAATGTCACAATTTTGTTTAGTGATTTGCTGGGTTCAACTTCTTTATATGAGCTAGTTGGAGATGCAGATGCATATGGTCAGGTTCGAAGACATTTTGAATTTTTAACAGAGTGGATTGCGAAGAATTCAGGAGGCGTTGTGAAAACGATAGGGGATGCTGTGATGGCAGTGTTTCATATGCCGGAAGATGCGCTTAATGCAGCCATTCAAATTCAACAGCATGTTACTGACTTTAATAAAGGACGTCGAGATCCAATTGTATTGAAAATAGGCTTATATAGTGGACCGGCCATTGCAGTAAACTCAAACGATCGCCTTGATTATTTTGGTCGAACCGTAAATATTGCTGCGCGTATTCAAGGACAAAGTGAAGGCGATGATATCGTTTTTAATGAAGACTACTTGAGTAATGAGAGTATCCTTTCTTTATTAACAAAAAGCCATGCAACTCTTGAACCGTTCCATGCAAACTTAAAGGGAATTGATGAAAATATGAAATTGGTTAGAATCCGATTATCTAAATGAAATTTCAATAATGGAAAAAGTATGTGTTTTGGTATTTGATGGTACAATATAGAGAAGAATATTTTCATTTTCATTAGAGATGAAAGTAAAGGAGACTGAGTCGTTTGACAAATAAACAAATAAATCAAGAACTACCAGAAAATTATGATGAACTTAAAAAAGCTGCAAATCGCACATCTAGTTGGAGAGAGCGCTTTGATGCTGTAGAAGAATTAGGTCAGTCAAAGCACCCAAAAGTGATCGATGTTTTAACGAATCGCATGAAAAATGATGCGGTTTACAAAGTTCAAGAAGCGGCGTATCGCCAGTTAACCAAAATGGGCGAAGATGTAGAAGCGCCAGTTCGCAATAAATTTGAATTGATTAAAGGAACAAAGAAAACCTTCATTCGAATCAAAAAAAGTTTACCAAAAGATCATAGTTATGAAGATTTTAAAGAGAAGCTTAAAAAAATGCGTTTAGATATTTACGATGCATATGAAGGCGAAAAAGGTGCGGACTTTGATAAGTGGCTTGAAAGTGAATGGGAAGCTGCTTCAAAGAAATAATATATGAAACCCGATTACATAATAGATGTAATCGGGTTTAGTTTTGTTCAATTATACAGAGACGGCAGGTTCCGTAACAGTTAGGGTTAATGTTTCAGTATTCATTGTCAGACTGGTACCAATCGGAATAGCTGCTTTTAAGGGACCGTGACCAGTAGCGAGATTGCTAATTAGCGGTTTGCCTAAGGGGACGAGCACCTCATCTATCAAATCATTGTAAGTTTTGCCGTAAGCAATTTCACAGTTTGAACATTCACCCATAAGAATCCCGATACAATCATCAAATTTACCAGCTAATTTTAAGTGATTGATATACCGGTAAACCGTGTTAATCGGTTCATGCGTATCTTCTAAAAGAAGGATTTTACCCTCTGTGTTGATTTCAAACGAAGTTCCTATCGTATCAATAAATGAAGTTAAATTACCACCAACTACAGGACCAGTGACAGTTCCCGGAACTTTACTTACAAGGGGTATCTCTGGTGGATTCTTAATTTCCCAAGGAGCGGTTGTGGCGGACGTTGCGCTAAAGAACTGATTAAAATTGTAAGCCGGGGTTCGATTGTTGAAATCGAGAAGCATTAAGCTATGAAACGTCACTAAATCAGCGTACTCATAAAGAACATTCAATAGCACCGTGATATCGCTATAACCTGAAATGATTTTAGGATTCGCTTTAATGATGGGGAAGTTCAAAAACGGTAATATTGCTGCAACACCGACACCACCTCTTGTCGGCAAGATACAACGCACTTCTTTGTTAGCAAACATTTTCATAAGATCAGCCCCACGAGATTCAGGTGTGCCAGCAAGAAAGCCGTTTGAAGCGTAGGTGCTGTCACCGACAACAACGTTAAACCCCATCCCTTTTAGTGTGGCGATTCCTTCATTAATACGATCAGCTTCTAACGGAGTTCCAAGTGTCACTATTCCAATCGTATCTCCTGGGCGTAATTGAGGTGGTTTAATCGGCATTTAATGGCCTCCCTTCAAAAATAATCATTCCTAAAGAATATGAATTACAGTAAAGCGATAGTACATAAAACAAGCCATGACATGATTTTCAAAGAAAACATCTGTAGAATAGGAGGAAATTAGTGAATGGGTGATTCGATGCAACAACCAATAAAACTTAAAGTGAAATCTTCGTTCGTGAAGAATTTCAAAGATGGATATCCTCTTGTTACTGAGGAGTCCGTTCAAAATTATCAAGATTTAAAAGTAGAAGGCTCTGTCTTCGAGCTTGTGGATGAGCAACAAAAATTCATTAGTAAAGGATACTATGGCAAGCAAAATAAAGGCCGTGGATGGGTTCTTACTAAAAATCGAGAAGTTGAATTTAATTTAGCTTTTTTCACAGGGAAATTAAAAGAAGCCATTACACATAGAGGATCGCTTTTTCAAGATAAGAACACGACTGCTTTTCGCGTTTTTAATGGAGAAGGGGACGGGATTGGTGGACTAATAATTGATTACTTCAATGACTATTATGTAATCAGCTGGTACAGCGAAGGGATTTATTCCTTTAAAGATGTAATCGTTCAAGCTTTGAATGAAGTAGTTGAAGTAAAAGGGCTGTATGAGAAAAAGCGATTTGCCTCTAAAGGTACGTACGTTGAAGACGATGATTTTGTAAGTGGAGAGCAAGCACCATCTCCATTAATCGTAAAAGAAAACGGGATGAATTTTGCCGTTTACTTAAATGACGGAGCGATGGTTGGTATTTTCCTTGATCAGAGAGATGTACGAAAAACAATTCGGGACTCTTACGCTGAAGGTAAGACAGTACTAAATACTTTCTCTTATACAGGAGCTTTTTCAGTAGCAGCGGCTTTAGGTGGTGCAGTGAAAACAACGAGTGTGGATCTTGCCAATCGAAGTAAGAGTAAAACAATTGAACAATTTAGTGTTAATGACATCGATTTTGAAGCACAAGATATTATCGTCGAAGATGTGTTTAATTATTTCAAATATGCGGTGCGTAAAAAGTTAGCTTTTGATATGGTTATTCTCGACCCACCTAGCTTTGCACGTTCTAAGAAACATACATTTAGTGCAGGGAAAGATTATACCGATTTATTAGTCCAAGCGATTGCTATTACTGAAGAAAACGGGATTATTGTCGCTTCGTCGAATTGTAGTACATTCGGTATAAAGAAGTTTAAAGGTTTTATTGAAAAAGCGTTTAAACAATCAGGTGGTAAATACACGATTGTCGAAGAGTTTACTTTGCCAACCGATTTTAAAACGATTTCCGAGTTCAAGGAAGGCGACTATTTGAAAGTGGTCTTCATTAAAAAACACTAATTTAAATTAAAAACAAAGGGATGTTCCAAAAGTCAAAAATGGCTTTGGTAACATCCCTTTCTTCGCATAAAGTGGCTGATTTTCATTGCGGTGGACGCTTTCCGGGGGAGGCCAACAGGAAGTTGGTTTCAAAGACGTTGCCACGTGATGTGGCGTTTTTAGTCTTTGTTCCTCTAATATCCGCTCCAGGGTCTAAAGCTCGTGCTGATCCCCGCGGAGTCGCCTCCTCCATTTCAATCAGCAAAAGTAAATTAGAAACACAGCTTGGATCCTAACTGGTGAAGCTATGTATTTATTTTACTGACATCCGAAAAGATTCTTGTCATTATTAAAATTAGTTTTTCTTATAAAAAGTAAGAGAAATTCGCACATAAAAATCAAAAACAGGTGAAGAAAAGTTAATTATTTCTCTCCACCTGTTTTTATTAGATTATTATTGGACAACCTCATGATTTCATGAATTATATGATGTTGCACAAATGCTTCTAATTCAAATTATTTCGCATAAAAATTTTCTGTATAATAGGGTTGGTTTTCTTCGTTAAAAGCGACTCCTACTCCTAGTAGTGAGAAATCAGGTTTTAATAAGTTTTCGCGATGTCCGATAGAATTCATCAATCCTTCATGTGCGAAAATGCTGCTGGATTGTCCATACGCTAGGTTTTCTCCAGCTACTCTATAGGAGATTCCATCACTCGTCATACGATCGAATGGTGATTCACCGTTTAAGTTCGTATGACTAAAATAATTGTTGATGGCCATATCTTCACTGTGATCGAACGCAGTTATTTGAATTAATGAATCCCATTTCACTGCTCTCACTCCGTGATGAACTCTTGCGGCATTAGTTAGGTCAAATAGCTGGAGCTCTAGTCCTTCTTGCAAAGATTTACTGCTAGCCGCATACACAGAAGGTTTACTCTTTTCAAGATTTTCAGAAAGAATTTGAATGGCAGTTACCGTGTTATTTTCATGAACATCGTAAAAGATTGTTGCGTACACATTTTCTATTAAAAAAGTGTCTGCTCCTTGATCTTCATTCAAAATAAAATTGGTATTTCCTTTGGTGATATACGTAAGGGGTTTACCAAGAGCTTTTCTGACATCTTCTTTAGAAGAATTTAACTTAATACCGAGTGAAGAGGCGATTAAGTCATTATTGGTAAATAGTCCGTTCACTTTGTTTTCACGGTCATAGGAAACCATGAAAAAGTTTTGATAGTCGGTATGGTACGTTTGCCACGATGTTCCGTATTCATTCGCAGTAATGCGTTTAGGTTCGCCTATTTCTGCAATAACTGAATCTTTCGGAGCACCAATTTCAATATTATGAACCGAGAATAAGCCCTCGGAAGGCGTTTTCAAAGTTGGTTTATCTATTGGTTCAATAGGAGCGGGTAAGATACGATTCTTTTCTTCGACTAATTGAGCTGGTAGTTCGGTTATAGCTGTTTGAATTGTTTCAACAGATTCGGTGAAAAGGGGCTGTTCCTTTATATAGTCAATCCCAACTTGAACTTGTTGATCTATTTTGTCTAAAAACGAGGTATCTATATAATCGTCAGCGTATTTTTCCCAAAAGGGGCTCGTTACATATACGCCAATTGTAAGGACAATCAATAATCCAATGGTTCTCAATTAAATCCCCTCCTGTCTTTCTATTTTAATCCGACTTTGCTAGAATCCATAAAGAAACGCATTGCTCTATCTACTAGAGTAACCATTTTTAATATATTGGATACATATTACTACACGATTAATTCAACCAGAATCTCCTAGAAATCTCCTTTGGACTTAGAACCGTTAAGGGATTACACTGAGACTATCAGATTTAACGAGGGAGCCCCTATGCATACAATTATTTATTATCTCCAAGACATGTGGTTCTACATGGCCATCGCATTGCCAGTCATCATGATTTACCGCTTTTATCGAATAAAGAAATCGAAACATAAAGCTAAACCATTACACGAAATTGGCGTAATAGTCTTTTTGATTTTTTTAATCGGCTTGCTTTCCCAAACGGTTATTCCTTCCATATCATTTAACAATGGCTCCATTGAGTTCGTGAATGGTAATTTCCAAGCTGTTAATTTAGAATTCTTCCGTGTGTTTCGGGAAACATATAATGCGATTAAATATCTCGATTTGTGGCAGCCTTTTTTAATCAATTTTATGGGGAATATTTTTATGTTTATGCCCATTGGATTCCTATTGCCTTTACTTTGGAGAAAGTTTGAACATATTTTATGGACAGTCTTAGCAGGATTTTTATTGTCATTGTCGATTGAATTGTTGCAGTTGACGCAATTGAGAAGTAGTGACGTCGATGATTTATGGTTAAATACACTGGGCACATTCATTGGTTTTATTTGCTTTACGTTTATTCCAAAAAAACATCGTCACTGGTTTAAAAAAGAAAAGGTGGGGTAAATACTTACTGACTAAATATGTAAGGAGATTCACATCATGATCCCACCTAAAGAAACTAAAATGGACGGAAAAATAATGACCGTCATAGATGACCTGGTAGCTCAAGGTGTCTTTAAAGTAGAAGGCAAACAACTATATGAACTATCATTATATGAGTTAATAAAAGAGCATATGGAAAAAGCAAACTAATAAATATAGGTCAGTATGGCGACGTAACATGTTGCCATTCTGGCTTTTTTTACGTAAGTAAATATAAATTTTCATTGAAATAGCGTCTAAAGGACGACTTATGTAAAGTTGGAATAAATGCTATAATTTCAGTTTGAAGCAATTATAAAAAAGAAGTTAAATATGTTATGCCTATAAAGTCTATTGTGGAGGTTTTCAAATGAATAAAGCGCAACGAAAACAACTCTCAAATGAATGGTTAGAAGAAGCAACAATCTTTCAAATGCAAGAGAAAATGGAAGCTAGCGAGGTGACTTCTGAAGATCTTGTTTTGATGTATTTAGAAGCGATTGCAGAGAAAAATTCACTTGTAAATGCAGTACTGGAAGTGAATCCAAAAGCTCTTCAAATTGCACAAGCTTTAGACGCTGAACGCTCAGAAAGTGGACCACGTTCCATTCTCCATGGAATACCCATTTTGTTAAAAGATAATATCGAGACTGCCGATGAATTACATACTAGTGCGGGTTCGTTGGCACTAGCTAAGCATTATGCCACGAATGATGCCACCATTGTTGAAAAACTTCGAAATGCCGGTGCTGTTATTTTAGGCAAAGCGAATATGACTGAGTGGGCTAACTTTATGTCAGATAAAATGACCAATGGGTTTAGTTCTCGTGGTGGACAAGTCGTCAATCCCTATGGTCCTTTTGATGTCGGGGGATCCAGTTCAGGATCTGCCTCAGCCATCGCATCTAATTTAGCTGCTGCAGCTATTGGAACAGAGACATCTGGTTCCATATTAAATCCAGCAGCGCAAAATGGCTTAGTTGGTTTAAAACCAACAGTCGGTAGTGTGAGTCGTGCGGGAATCATTCCCTTGTCACATACTCAAGATACGGCTGGACCTATGACTCGCACTGTTGAAGATGCGCTTCATCTGTTTTCTGCTATTGTGGGACAGGATAAACGTGACCCAATTACTCAAAAAAGTCGCGTATTTAAGGATATGACATGGACAGACTGTTTGGATGTTCATGCACTCAAAGGGAAAAGAATTGGTGTTGCCCGTGCTATTTTTGATCAAGAAATGTCAGCAGAACGTGCTGAATTATTTGAAAGACAACTAGCTGTTCTAAAAGAACTCGGAGCCGAAATTATTGACCCAGTCGATATAGGTTGCCTAGAAGATGAATTAGGGTATGACGTGTTGACGTATGAATTTAAAGCCGACTTAAACAGTTATTTAGCTAACACAAATGCAACTAATCCAATACGTTCTCTTAGTGACGTTATCCATTTTAATAATCTTCACCCAAATGAAACACTAAAATTCGGTCAAATTATGCTTGAGCGCTCAGAGCTAACTTCTGGCACATTAACGGAAAAAGAATATATTCAAGCGCTTACTAACAATCGGTATTTAGCAGGTGAGATTGGACTCGGTAAATCTCTAGATGACCTAAAACTTGATGCTCTTGTTTTTCCGCAAGACCATGGATGTAGCATAGGTGCAGCTGCTGGATATCCATCGATAACAGTTCCTGCAGGATTTACCCAAGTTGGGGAGCCATTTGGATTGACCTTTTCGTCAAGAGCATGGAGTGAACCAATGCTCATTTCAATGGCTTATGCATTCGAGCAAAAAGTTAATGCTCGGAGAAAACCAACATTCACGATACAATGAACATACATTATGTTTCTAGAAAAGAGAGTTGATATTAGATGACGTTAAACAATTCATTTTTACCCATATTATTAGGTTCTGATATGAATGCATACGGTATGGCACGTGCCTTTCATGAAGCTTATGGAATTAAACCACTTGTCTTAGGTCGTATGAATTTGTCTGCAACACAAGACAGTAAAATTTTAGATTTTCAAGTTATTCCTCGTTTAAATGAGCAAGATGTTTTTGTACCTGCTCTAATTAAAGTAGCAAGTGAACACCCGAACCAAAAGTTACTATTACTAGCTTGCGGAGATGATTATGCAAAGTTAATCATTAAAAACAAACAGGAGTTACTTCCTCATTTTGCAGTCCCATATATTGATGAATCCTTAATGGAACGCATCGTATTAAAAGAGAACTTTTATGAAATCTGTGAGCAATACGGCTTTTCTTATCCAAAAACAGCCTTATGTACGTTTGAGAATAAAGACGAGTTCAATATGGATTTCACATACCCAATTATTATTAAAGCCTCTAACTCAGTGGCTTACTGGAATTGTTCATTCCCAGGCAAAAAGAAAGTGTTTGTGGCACATGATGTTGCAGAAAAAAATGCCATTATCAAAGCTATTTATGAATCGACTTATAAAGATAATCTGACAATCCAAGAATTTATTCCGGGTGACGATTCGTTCATGCGTGTGTTAAATGCGTATGTTGGAAAAGACGGAAAAGTGAAGCTAATGTCACTAGGAAATCCGATTTTGGAAGAACATTCACCGGAAGGAATCGGTAGTTACGCAGCGATTATCAATACGTTTGATGAAGCATTGTTGGATAAAGTGCGATTCTTCTTAGAGGATATTGGCTATAACGGATTTGCTAACTTTGATATGAAATATGATTCTCGTGATGGAGAATACAAGCTATTTGAAATTAATTTACGAAATGGTCGTAGTAGCTATTACGTTACGGCAAGTGGACATAATTTAATGCAGTATGTTGCGGACGATCATATGTTAAATATTCCTCAACAATTAACGTACGCGAAAGATAAGCATCTTTGGATGATTATCCCGAAAGGTGTTTTATTCAAATACGGAAAAGAAGGCCCGTTATTGGATGAAGCAAGACAATTAATCGAAGAAGGTAAAGTAACTAACCACTTATATTATTCAGAAGACTTCAGTCCAAAACGTTGGGTGAAATTAACGTTAAATAACTTAAATTATTATCGAAAATATAAAAAATATTTTAACAACAAAGGTTTGTCATAAACTATGGAGAAAAAAGTATTAGGCATTATCGGTGGTGTTGGCCCACTAGCGACCATGCTTCTTGGTGAAATGATTGTTAGACGAACAGTTGCATCTGTCGATCAAGAGCATGTCCAAATGGTCATTACCAATAATACGTCGATTCCTGATCGTACGACGTATATTTTAGACCGGTCGAAGAAAAACCCTGTTCCTGTTATGATCTCAGATGGTCAAAAGCTGAAATCGATTGGTGCTGAAGTCATTGCGGTTCCATGTAATACAGCTCATAGCTTTTATGAAGAGATTCAAAAGGGGATTGGATTACCAGTTATTCATATGATTCAAGAAACCGCTAAAAAGGCGAAGCTTGAGGGTGCAAAAAAAGTTGGTATTCTAGCTACCACTGGTACGCTTACTGCTTCTGTGTATCAGTTAGCTTGTCGTGATGTAGGAATTCAACCGTTTGTTCCAGATGAAGAAACACAAAAACTCGTAATGTCTGTTATTTATGATGATGTGAAGGCTGGCAAACCAGTAGATTTCTCAAAATGGCAACAAATCATTGAGACAATGACAGCACTCGGTTGCGATCGAATTATATTGGGCTGCACGGAGCTATCTATTGTTAACAAAGAACTGAAATTAGATGAATTTTATATCGATTCCCTGATGGTATTAGCTGATTGTGCAATCGAATTATGTGGTTACGGAACAATATAAAAGTTTAGGGGTTGTCCAAGGTTCACTTTTCGTGACTCTTTGGATGACCCTTTTTTTAAAAAAAGGCTGATCTTCATTGCGGCAGACGCTTTCCGGAGGAGGCCAACAGGAAGTTGGTTTCAAAGACGTTGCCACAGGACGTGGCGTTTTTAGTCTTTGTTCTACAATTAGCCGCTTCCTTCGCGTTGCTCAGTCCAGGGTCTAAAGCTCTTGCTGATCCTCTCGGAGTCGCCGCCTCCATTGCAATCAGCGACAGCATAAAAATAATTAGTTTAAATTGAAGGTAATAGATCATATGCAATCACTTTAATTAATTGAGCATTTTCTAGTAGCAATCAATCAATCTTCTTACTCTGTTTTTATAGATTTTTTTTGCACTTCATCATTTCTAGTACAATCTCTTAAGTCTCCTCTAGTGTGTCTTAGTATCAAACTTTTTGTTTATGAAAGTTTGTCTTCTCACAAGAGTGTCAACTATACTTTTACAAAGTACAATTTCGTTAAAGTGAGCCTTTATTTTATAGCTATTATTAGTTGCATAAAGGGCTAATTCAAGCGATTTATGGTACACTTAGCTCATGTAGTGTAAAGGTGGAGAAGACCATGTCATTTATAAATGAATTAAAAAAAGAACTTCAAGATAAGTGGAAGTTCGATACAGAAATGCCCGTTCAAACTCAGCTGATTCCAGCAATGTTAGAAGGAAAAGATGTTGTAGCTCAATCTCCAACTGGTTCAGGAAAAACATTGGCTTATGTATTACCAATCCTTGAACAAGTTGATGGATCTAAGCAAGCAACACAAGCGCTAATTGTAGCTCCTTCACAAGAATTATCGATGCAAATACTTGAAGTGTTACGTGAATGGACTGCAGGTACAGACATAACGGTTACTCAACTAATTGGTGGAGCAAACATGCAACGTCAGCTAGAAAAGCTTAAGAAAAAACCGACAATCGTAGTTGGTACGCCAGGTCGTTTAAATGAATTAATTAAAGCTAAAAAATTAAAATTGCATGAAATTCGTTACATTGTTTTAGATGAAGGTGATCAGTTATTAGCTCGTGACCATAGAACGACAATTAAATCATTAATCGAAGGAGCTAATCATGAACGTCAGGTTGTAGTTGTATCTGCAACGATTACGGAAGAGATTGAGTTAGTTGCCTCACGTTTAATGAAAGAGCCAATTCGTATTCAAGTGAATCATGATGAACTGCCAGCCCAAGGAAAAGTGGTTCATTCATTCGTTAAAATCGAAGAACGAGATAAGACCGATATGCTTAGAAGACTTGCGCATACGGAAGGCTTAAAAGGATTAGCATTTGTTAACAATTTAGATCAGTTATTGATGAAAGAAAATAAACTTAAATTCAGAGAAGCTAATGTTGTGGCATTGCATTCTGACATGAAAAAAGAAGAGCGTAAACAAGCGATTACTGCTTTTAGAAAAGGGGAAGCAAATATTTTAATCGCGAGTGATGTAGCAGCTCGTGGTTTAGATATTGAAGGGATCACTCATGTTATCCATGTAGATGTTCCTCATACGATTGAACAATACTTACATCGCTCAGGTCGTGCAGGGCGTGCAGGTGCAGATGGTGAAATTTTAACTTTGTTATCTTATATGGATGAAAAGAACTTCAAAAAATGGACCAAAGAGTTACCTTCGAAGCCAGTTCAAAAAGTTTGGGATCGAGGCGTTTTAATTGAAGGTTCATCTAAAACGTTGCAGCAAAGGGGGAAAAAGAAATGATGACATTCGAAGAAAAATTAGCAGAGTATGCTGATTTAGCAGTTCGTGTCGGAATTAATGTTCAACCTGGTCAAAATGTTTTAATTAATACTACAACGGATACATTAGAATTTTCCCGCCTTATAGTCAAAAAAGCGTATGAAGCTGGAGCAAAAAGTGTCCATGTAAATTTTACAGATGGTCCTATTCATCGAGCGTTTTTTGACTTAGCACCTGAGTCAGCCATGAAAGAGTTTCCGGCATGGATGGTTACCCAACGGAACGAACTTATTGATCAACAAGGTTCTCTCCTTTGGATTGACGCTGAAGATCCTGATTTACTTGCAGGTGTTCCTGCGAAAAGAATCTCTGATTACCAAAAAACATCAGGTCGCGCTTTAGAAAAATATAGAGCAGCCGTGATGTCTGACAAAATTGCTTGGTCCATTATTGCGATTCCTTCTGAAATTTGGGCGAAAAAAGTATTCCCTGATTTACCTAAAGAAGAACAAGTAAATGCTCTCTGGGAAGTTATTTTTAAAACTGTTCGAATTGGGGAAGGAACCGCTGTAGCAAAATGGAAGACTCATATTCGCGATTTAGAATTACGTGCCACGATGTTGAATGATCGTCGATATAAAAAGATTCATTATTCTGCTCCAGGAACTGAGTTGACAGTTGAGTTGCCAGACAAACATTTATGGCTGTCGGGTGCAAGTAGAACACCAAACCAAACAGCTTTTATCGCTAATATGCCGACTGAAGAAGTGTACACTGCTCCTTTAAAATATGGAGTAAATGGTTACGTTAAAAATACAAAACCTTTTGTTTATAAAGGAAATTTAATTGATGATTTCACGTTAACTTTTGAAGACGGAAAAATCATCAAGGCCCATGCAGAAGTAGGAAATGAACTACTTCAAGGTTTAATTAAAAACGATGAAGGATCTTCTTATCTAGGTGAAATTGCGTTAGTTCCACATGAATCACCTATTTCTGCCTCAGGAATATTGTTCTACAATACCCTGTTTGATGAAAACGCTTCGAACCATTTAGCGATCGGTGAGGCATATCCTACATGTTATGAAGGTGCTCGTGATTTAGAAGAAGCTCAACTTCAAGCACTTGGATTAAACACATCCATTACTCATGAAGATTTCATGATTGGTAGTGCAGAAATGGACATCGATGGAGAATTGTCAGATGGAACAAGAGAGCCAATTTTCCGTAAAGGGAATTGGGCTAATTGAGAAGGTGCCATTCATGAAGAAAAATATTTCTATTATCCTAAGCATTTTCGTTATGTTCATGTACTTACCTGTTCAAGCCTCAGCACTTGTGAATGGCCCCGTTAGCTATCTTGCTTTAGGGGATTCTCTAGCAGCTGGACAAACGCCGAATCGGGAAATTGATACAGGGTATAGCGATTTAATCGCACAAGAAATTGCGCGAAATCAACCACTCGCGTTTTATTCTAAGGCTCTAGCATTTCCAGGCTATACGACAGCACAAGTTTTAGAAAGAGTTCAGTCTGAAGAAGCTAAACCTTTACTTGAAAATGCAAATCTAATTACGGTATCCGCAGGTGCTAACGACCTTCTTCGATTAATACAAGTAGATGGAGCATCAGGCTCTATCGCTTTTCAACAAATCCCTGCAGATTATTCGTTGAATAAAGCTCGTGAGAATATGGTGAAGCTGTTAGCCGAATTAAAAAAACGTGCCCCAAATGCAGAAATTTATGTCATGGGTTACTATTTTGCTTATCCTCATGTTCGCGAATCGCAAAAAGTTGGGACAGCTAAACAGTTAAACAAATTGAATGAAATTTTGGCTCGCGTTTCAAAAGAAGCAGGCGTTCAGTTTGTTTCTGTTGATGAAGCATTTGGAGATCGAGCAAAAGACAAAATCCCTAACCCTATAGATGTACATCCTAATGCCGAAGGGTATCGCGCAATGGCTAATCAATTTTTAGCAATGTATTCAAATGGTCAAGCGCAAGTGCTGCCAGCTGAAATACCTCCTGCTAATCCATTAACATTTGAAGAATTGATGGAAACTCAAAATAGTTCGAAACCTGCTAAAGACGAGTCGGCTTTATTGCCATCATCTAATTTATCAAACAACCTACTGGTCTTAACGGAATTACGTCCATTATCATAAAAAAAGCTTGAACTCGATTTATGAGTTCAAGCTTTTTTGCTATTTTCTTGGCGTTGTCATTTTTGTGCCTTTACGTGAATCTAATACCTTTTTTGCTATAGGTAGTATGATTGGTGCAAATTTAATGGCTGTTTTTATTAAGCTACCAATTCTCATTTGAATCGCTCCTATCGGCTGTTTCTATATTACTATGAGTTCCCCAAATCGAAGATAATCAAACATACTGAAGCACTTTGACACCTTGTACAATGTTCCAAATCAACACAATAAGTGAAACAATGCCATACACAATCATGAATAGGAACGGGAGGCCAGTAGCGAGTATTCCAAACCCTGAGTTGGTTCCATCAAATGTCACAGTTGAAGCTGATACCATTCCAATAGCAAATACTATAAACGCAATGATTAATAAACCAACAGGTATTAAATGTGACAATAAAGATCGCTTCGCATGATATTTGACCTCTTGATCTACCGATACAAAATAAATAATGATGGGTAGTAAAAAAGGAGCAAATAAAATACTGAAATAACACAATGATGACAACGCTCGATTGTTATCCACTTGTAATCCTCCTACTGATCTTAGATACATACTATACGGAAGAGAGAGAATTTAGTTTCAAGAAAGGGCATGTTTCGTTAAAATATCAGCGTATTGTTCTACTGAAGAGATAAGAACATACTCTCCAGGTCCATGCCAGTCGTCACCAGCTGGTCCAAATTCAATTGCACCTGCTCCAGTTCTTGCGTAATACCTAGTATCTGCAGCACCATGTTGACCAAATAAGACTGCATCTTTCTGGGTCACATCTGCAGTTACTATAGCTAACGTTTTAACGAATTCATTATCTTCAGTTGTTACAATTGCAGGCGTTTTTCCACCAGGTTTCACAACCGTGTTTTTATTTAGCGATAATGCTAGGTCTGTCATTTCTTGGACAATATCTTCCCATTTTTGACCTGGAACAAAGCGGATATCGTATGCGACCTCGCATGTATCCGGAACCATATTGTAGCGATCACCAGCTTGTATTTTCGCTAAGTTGACGGAAGGATGTTCATAGTAAGCATTACTCACTTTATAGAATGGCAATGTCTTTAATTTGTCGTGGAATTCATAAGCTAATTCAATGGCATTTGTACCTTCCCATGGACGTGAGCCATGTGCACCTTTCCCATTAAACGTTAGATCTACATGAATAATACCTTTTGACTGAACGCTCAGTTTTAGATGCGTAGGTTCACCACAAATAACGAAATCACCCGTATATCCTGTCTCAACTAAATGTCCAGAGGTTTTACGACCACCCGTTTCTTCATCCGTCACTATATGAAGGGCAATACGGTGTGTTAATTTCTCGGGTGTTAATGAAATTCGGCGGAACGCTTCCATCATTGCGGCAACGCCTGCTTTCATATCTGCAGACCCTCGACCATATAATTTATCCCCATCAATAACAGGATTAAACTGTTCAAGCTTCCCTGGAACTACATCGACATGTCCGTTCCAAACAATTGTAGATGGACCTGTGCCAACTTCAGCATGAATCATTAAACGACCTTCATTTTCGATCACAGTATGCTCGATATCGTGACTATTTAGCCATGTTGAACAGTATCGAAGTGCTTCGTTTGCTCCTTCTTCAGTATCACTCTTAATGGCGATTAGATTTTTTAACAACTCAATCATCTGAAATTCACATCCTTATTAGATTTAGTACTATTAGTATACCCACGGATTGTATTCCTCACAAACGTGGAAATTAGTCTCTTGATTCTCTTTCCCTATTTATGTACAATTAATCCGTACTAACAAAATTAGATGTATATGAACCACAAGGGGAGCCGTTAAACGGCTGAGAGTGAACATGACATGTTCTAACCCTTAGAACCTGTAAGTTAATGCTTGCGCAGGGATGTGGATAGAAACCGACACCAACGATGTCAGGCTCTGTCCTGTATTCGTTTTTTTTATTGGTTTTTTTCACCCCCAACATGCGATTTACAGTACATCGCAAAAGGAGGAAGAAAAAATGAGAAACAAAAGAGTATTACTATTAGTAGAGATTGCAATCTTTGCAGCGTTAGGATTTGTATTAGACTTTGTCGCATTTAAAATGCCTCAAGGCGGCTCTGTGAGTCTAGTGATGATTCCAATTGTATTAATTGCATTCAGAAGAGGCGTAATTGCGGGTATGTTAACGGGACTGTTAGTAGGGCTTTTACAAATAGTCTCTGGCTTAATTTCAGTCGCTCCATTGTCATTTAGTTTTGTGGTCATGCAAGTAATACTAGATTATTTAATTGCGTATGCAGTAGTTGGTTTTGCAGGGGTAATGCGCAAACAATACTTTAGTGAAAATAGTAAAACAAAAATGAGATTAATAACGATTATTGTTACTGCTGTATTTATTGGATCTTTTTTACGCTATATCGTACATGTAATTACAGGAATATTCTTCTTTGGCATGTATGCTGAGGAAGGCCAAAATTTATTAATCTATTCAAGTGTTTATAATGCAACTTATATGATCCCGGTATTCCTGTTAACAGCGGTTGTAACTTCACTGTTGTTTTTAACAGCACCAAGACTCTTGAATCCCGAAAAATCTTGATTAAAATATGATGATTTTCTTGAGGTTTTCCAAATGTTCAGAATGATTCTGACACATGGGAAAGCCTCTTTTTATATGGTATAGTATGGAGTAGAAATTAGAAGTAGAAGGGATTTTGTAACCATGATTGCTAAAACAACAGAAGACTTTGAGTCGTTAAAAACCATTGGACGTATAGTTGCTGAAATTAGAGATGCCATGCGCCTTGCTACAAAACCGGGCATTACTACGAAAGAACTTGATGAAATCGGCGGTAAAATGTTCAAAGAAAAAGGTGCTATTTCAGGACCTAAAGGCGAATATGATTTCCCGGGTTTCACATGTATCAGTGTTAACGAAGAAGTTGCTCATGGTATTCCAGGCTCTCGAATCATTAAAGATGGAGACATGGTTAATATTGATGTGTCAGGTTCTTATAATGGTTATTTTGCCGATACTGGTATATCGTTTGTTGTAGGCACAGGCGATAAATTAAAAGAAAAGCTATGTAAAGTAGCTGAAAGTTCATTTGATCGTGCGATGCTGAAAGTTAAAGCGGGTGCACGTTTAAATCAAATCGGAAAAGCTGTTGAACGAGAAGCAAAACAAAATGGTTTTACCGTTATTATGAATTTAACTGGACACGGTGTAGGGAAATCTCTACATGAAGCTCCTCAGCATATTTTAAATTATTATGATGCATGGGAACCAACGATCTTAAAAGAAGGCATGGTCTTAGCTGTTGAGCCTTTCATTTCTGAAAAAGCAGAACACATTATTGAATCAGGTGATGGTTGGACTTTCTTAACAGCAGATAAATCGTTTGTTGCTCAAATTGAACATACGATTATTGTGACAAAAGACGCGCCGATTTTATTAACAAAAATAGATGACTAACGTGAAGACTTTCTGCTATTAACGCAGAAGGTCTTTTTTCATTACTGTGTGAATTTTGATGTTGATTTTTATCACTGGAAATAGAATCGTCTTCCTGGACCTTTCACTTTCTAATGGTGATCTTTTACGTTCACAAGACGAACTTGTTCGTTCACATGAAGACCTTTCACTTAAAATCAATTTCTATGAGCGAAAGCCCAATTGTATCCAAAAAAAAAAGACTGCCTAGGCAGTCTAAATTTGTTTTATTGAACTGATGAGGATTTTTTGCGGATGAATATTATTCCGACTAGTAGGACAGCACTTAGAAATAGAGCAGCTGTCATTACTAAAAGCTCTTCAAAGCCATTTCTTACGGCAATTCCAATGAATGCCCATATAAAGACTGCTGGGTAGGCAATATCAAAATGATGAAAACGAATATGCAATGCTAAAGCAGCACCTATTGTCATCATGATTACTGCCCATAAAGGGTCACTTAATCCCCAACCACTCCATTCATAGACTGTAAGTACATAGCTAATGTTGGCAATAGTTGCAACGCTTATCCAACCAAGATAAATCGAAATTGGTAAGCGGCTCGACAAGCGATTATCTTGTACAGGATATGTACGATAAAGAATAATTAATGTAAGCAACAAACTGATCATCACTACGACAGTTAAAAGGAAATATTCATAATGCCATAAGAAAATCCAAGCTATATTAAACACACAGCTTATGATGAACAATAGAGAACGTCTTTCATACAGGGCATCCTTGTTAAAGCGATTGCGCCAAAGCCCGATTACCCAAAAAATCAACAATAAATAAATCAGGGACCAAATTGAAAATACATAACCTGCCGGTGTAAATAGTACAGGCAAACGATTTGAGATTTCTCCTGTAGTTTGACCGTTTAAAGGAAGTATATTTGCTAGTGCATTGGTTGTTATGACTGCCAAAAGTGACACTATGACAAGAATATAACGTAACATATCATTCACCTCCTAGAGTAAGTATAGCGACATCTTATCTGAACAACAAATTTCAATTTAACAAAATATTCTGTAAGATAGAATAAAAGAGATGAGGTCTTCACAATGAATCTTAAGTTAAGTGAAATTATGATGAGAGAATACGATGGAAATAAAAAAACGTATAAAAAAGAATTAAAAGCACTCCAATATGAAATGTTAAACCTTCAACAGCATTTATTCAACCAAAAAGTGGGTTTAATCATCGTTTTCGAAGGAATGGACGCTGCTGGGAAAGGCGGAGCCATAAAACGTGTGACTGAACGGCTAGATCCAAGGGGATTATTTGTTCATCCGATTGCAGCACCTCAACCTCATGAAAAAAGATTTCATTATTTACATCGATTTTGGAGAAAGTTGCCTCAACATGGTCAAATCGGTATTTTCGACCGTTCGTGGTATGGAAGAGTTCTAGTAGAACGAATTGAAGAATATGCGACAAAAGCCGAATGGCAACGTTCATATCAAGAAATAAATGACTTTGAAAAATTATTAACGGATGAATCGTATATTATGGTCAAATGCTGGATGCAAATTTCGGAAGAAGAACAATTATCTCGATTTACCGAGAGACAAGATGATCCTTATAAACAATGGAAACTAACGGAAGAAGATTGGAGAAATAGAGAGAAATGGTCTTTATACATTGAAGCAGCACAAGACATGCTTGAAAAAACGCACACAAACCATGCTCCATGGATAGTGGTTGGTGGAAATGATAAAAATTATGCACGCATTTACGTGTTAAAAGCAATCATACAGCATATTATGCAAGTGTGTGCGAATCGAGACATACCGTATAGTCCTTACCAAGAAGATGTTTCGCAAGGCGAAGAAGCATGATATAATGACGTAGTATTTTCGGAAAATTTAGAAAGACATGGGGGATAATAAATTGACGACAAAAACGTATGCAGAAGTATGGGATTTAGATGTATTTTTCAAGGGAGGAAGTAGTTCTCCTGAACTTCGCGCTCATTTAGATACACTTAAAACTAAATTAGAATCGTTCGAGGAGCAATTGTCTTCGTTTTCAGTGCCCCAAAGTGGTTCTGAAGCAGAAAAGATTGTCTCTATAATTGATGGAATTAAACAAGTCGCAGAAAACTTAACTCAAGCAGGGGCAGTAGTAGGCTGTTATTTAGCACAAGATACAACAGATTCTCAAGCTAAATTACTTCAAGGTGAAATCGGTTCAATAGGTGCACGTTTTTCTTCTTCAATGCTAATTGTTCAACAACAGCTTTCTAAAACAGCTGATTCTGTTTGGGCTGAATTAATGAAGTCAGAAGAGCTAAATGAATTCTCATTCGTATTGAATGAATGGCGAGATGAAGCGAAGGAATTATTGTCTGAAAAAGAAGAAGACATGATTACAGCACTTGGTGTGGATGGGTATCATGGTTGGGGTCAGATGTATGATCTTTTAGTTGGAGAAGTAAAAGTTCGTGTGACTGTTGATGGAGAAGAAAAAGAATTCTCTGTTGGTCAAGCTAGCAACTTAAGTTCTCATTCAGATCCAGTAGTACGAAAAGAATCGTTTGAAGCGTTAGAAAATGCTTGGACAGAAAAAGAGGATTTCTTTGCTAAAACGTTAAATCATATGGCAGGCTTCCGATTAGCTGTTTATAAAAAACGCGGTTGGGATTCGGTTTTAAAAGAGCCTTTACATACAAACCGTATGAAACAAGAAACATTAGATGCAATGTGGGGAGCAATCTCTGCAAATAAAGGACCTTTTGTTAAGTATCTAAAACGTAAAGCGGAAATTTTAGGAACTGAACAAATGAATTGGCATGATTTAGACGCACCAGTTACGGCTTCAACTGAAAAGGTTTCATTCCAAGAAGGTGCTGAATTCATCTTAAAACACTTCGGTAAATTTGGTCCGGAATTAGAAGCATTTTCACGAAAAGCTTTTGAAGATGAATGGATTGAAGCCGAAGACCGTCCTAATAAACGCCCAGGTGGATTCTGTACAGGAATGCCACTATCTCAACAATCTCGCATATTCATGACATATAGCGGGACGATGTCCAATGTCGCAACTTTAGCGCATGAACTTGGTCATGCTTATCATTCGTATGCACTTCGCCCAGTACATTGGATGAATCGCAGATACGCTATGGGTGTTGCAGAAACAGCTTCAACTTTTGCAGAAATGATTGTGGCAGATGCTGCAGTTAAAGAAGCTAAGTCTGCGGATGAGAAACTAGCTTTGTTAGAGGACAAGATTCAACGCAGTGTGGCATTCTTCATGAACATTCATGCTCGATTCCTTTTTGAAACAAGATTTTACGAAGAACGCAAAAATGGCTTTGTTCCAGCAAATCGCTTGAACGAATTGATGGAAGAGGCACAACGTGAAGCTTTTGGTGACGGACTTGGAGAAGTTCACCCACACTTCTGGGCATCTAAACTGCATTTCTATATCACAAGTGTTCCATTCTACAACTTCCCATACACATTTGGGTATTTATTCAGTTTAAGTATTTATGCAAAAGCAATTGAAGAAGGAAGTAGTTTTGAAGAAAAATACATTGCTTTACTTCGTGATACAGCCATTATGTCTGTTGAAGATTTAGCAATGAAACATTTAGGTGAAGATATTACTCAACATGCTTTCTGGGAAAAAGGAATTGCTTTATGTGTTCAAGATGTTGAAGAGTTTTTAGAGCTTACTTCATCTAAAGGATGATGATTGATGATTTTATTAGAAGGAAAGACTTGTTATTTAAGGACGCTTTATGAAGAAGATGCTTGGGTATTTGCCAATCTAGTTCATAGAAACCGGGAATATTGGTCCGTTTTTGAACCTAGACATCAAGACTCTTATTTTACAGAAGCTGTCCAAAGAGAAAAAATTCGTGAATCTTTGCATCATATGAAAAATAAACGCGAATATAGTTTCGGTATTTTTGATCAGTTCACTAGTGAACTACTTGGTCATATTTCCATGTATAGCGTCAAGAGATTACCATTTTCTAGTGCATTTATCGGTTACTCTATCGATGAGAAACATGCTGGGAAAGGTATCTCTTCTGAGGCTGTCCAACTTGTCGTCAAATATGGAATGGAATCACTCCAACTCCATCGGATTGAAGCGTATGTATCACCAAGAAATGTTGGATCAATTCGTGTTTTAGAAAAAGCGAAAATGCAACAAGAAGGGTTGCTACGTAAGTTGTTATTTATTAATGGGGTCTGGGAAGATCATTATCTTTATGCAATTATTGAAGATGATTATTGAAAGGGTAAGACCGCTTGGCGGAAATATCGGAAAACGATAAAAAACTGGTTTCTCACTTGAGAAGCCAGTTTTTTTGTCGATTTCCCGGGAAATAAATCGAATCTAAGGGTACATTGTGTACAGATTGAAAAATATATCATATACTATATTCATTAAAACCAATAAGAAAAGTAGGGATTAAAATGAACACTATTCCAAAACCTCTTGTACTAGCAAATCAGTGGACTATTGTCCTTGCTGTCGTAATAGCACTCCTAACACAGAACGCATGGATTTTATTCGTACCACTAGTTTCATGTGTTTTAAGTGTTTTTGTTGGGATTCACCCAGTTATGCTGATCGTAAAGAAATTCTTAAGAAAACCTTTAAATGAATATATACAAGAAGACAAAGATCAATTGAAATTTAATCAGTGGATGGCTATTTCATTTTTAGCGATTGCAGTTATTAGCTATATGTTCAACATGATGACAATCTTTAATATTGCGACTATCATGGTTGGCATCGCTGCAATGGTTGCTATTCTTGGATTCTGTATCGGCTGCTTCATTCGCTTCCAATATCAACAATGGCAGTACAAACGGAAAAAAATTGCATGAAAAAATCGCTTAACCGATAAATTGGTTAAGCGATTTTTTAAATTCTCATATTTGACTATTCATTTCCGTCAACAACAACGTCCAACTTTCCAGTTGCCGGATCAATGACCAATCCATGAACAGGAACATCTTTGACCATTAATGGATGATTTACTACCATGTCAACGCTATTTTTTACGGCTTCTTGTACTTCATTAAAACCTCGAAGCCAATCATCTAATTTGACCCCGGAATACTTAAGCATTTGAATCGTTTCCTCAGAAATACCTCGATTCACCATCTTTTGCATCATTTTTTCTGGATCTATTGCACTCATTCCACAATCGTAATGACCAATTATGTATATCTCATCAGCTTGGAGCTCATACACAGCGACAAGCAGGCTACGCATAATGCCGCCAAAAGGATGATTGATGACTGCACCTGCACTTTTGACCATTTTAACATCACCATTTTTTAAATTCATGGCCTTCGGTAGTAGTTCCACTAATCGTGTATCCATACAAGTTAGGATGACGAGACGTTTATCAGGGAATTTTGTTGTAATAAACGGCTCATACTCTTTATCAGTTACAAATGTTTCATTGTGAATTAAAATTTCGTTTAATAAGGACATATATATACTCCTCCTTTTTTAAGTTCCTCTTTATTGTAATTGATTTCACGTACTACTTGCTACTCTCACGTCACAGATAAGTCACACCTATTTGTCGAATAGGGGGTTATTGATTGAGGCATAGAACTTCCTTAATTAAAATAAAGACATAGTCAAACTGAGGTGAAGGTATTGAATGATCAATTAAAACAAAAAGCGATGACTTTTCTAACTCAATATATAAATGAAAACAATATATCACAGGAAGTTTTTAAAGAGAGACAAAATGCAATCCTTTCTTCTATAGAAAATACAGGTACATATGAACTTAATATGGAAGAACTAAGTTATGGTGCAAAGCTCGCTTGGCGAAATAGCACGAAATGTATCGGTCGTCTATTTTGGGAAACGCTTGATGTATTTGATGCGAGAGATGTAAATTCAGAAAAAGATGTGGAGCGTCATTTGTTACATCATATTAAACACGCCACAAATAACGGCAAAATAAAATCTACGATTACGATTTTTCCTGCACTTCATGAAAGTGAAATACAAAAGGTGAAAATATGGAGTCAGCAATTAATACGATATGCAGGCTATGAAAATAATAGTGGATTAAAAATAGGAGACCCAGCATCTATTCCATTAACGAAAGTAGCTCAAAGGTTGGGCTGGGAGGGGAAGGATGATCATTTCGATATTCTTCCTATTATTTATCAGTGGAATGAACAACCTCCAATAAAGATTGATATTCCTAAGGAATCACTTTTGGAAGTATCAATCGTACATCCCTATGAAAAGAATTGGGATGAATTACAGTTGAAATGGTATGCAGTTCCTATTATTGCCGACCGTTTACTTGAAATTGGTGGATTGTATTATCCTGCACCTTTTAATGGGTGGTATATGGAGACGGAGATTGCAGCAAGAAATTTAGTGGATCCTTATCGTTATAACCGATTGCGAGAAGTAGCCGCAATATTAGGAATGGACACATCTAGTACTACCACATATTGGCGGGATCGAGCATTAGTTGAATTACAACATGCGGTCTATCATTCGTTTAAAAAAGCTGGAGTACAAATGGTGGATCATTATACGGCTGCACAGCAATTTCAAACTTTTAGAGAGAAAGAAGAGAATAAGGAGCGAGAGGTAAGAGGAGACTGGACGTGGCTTATACCACCAGTATCACCTGCACTGACACCGATCTTTCATCAAAAAATTAATTCTGAAGAACTTTCACCAAATTTTGTACCACAGGTTAAACCAGATTTGCTCAAAAAAATAAGCGGGATGAATGAATCATCCCGCGGTAAAAGTTGCCCGTTTCATGTTTGATTAACGGGTAACTTTTTGTATTTTATCCATCATTACTAAAGATCGACCAGTACCGATTGCTACCGATTCCAAAGGATTTGGAGCTAAATGTACAGGTACAGATATTTCATTCGATAACCATTCTTGCATGCCTTTTAATAATGCGCCACCACCAGTTAAAACCACACCTTGGTCGACGATATCACCAGATAGTTCTGGAGGACAGCTTTCAAGAGTAGCACGGATGGCTTCTAAGATAGAAAGTAATGATTCTTTTAACGTTTCTTGAATTTGATCAGAACTAATTGAAATCGTTTTTGGCAGACCAGTCATCACGTCACGTCCACGAACTTCAAGAATTTCAGTCTTGTGAGGAATAAGTGCATATCCAATTTCCATTTTAATGCGTTCAGCAGTACGTTCGCCAATTAACACATTGAACTGTTTACGCACATATTGAATGATATCTTCATCCATGCGATCTCCAGCAACTTTCACTGTGTTGGAAGATACAACACCTCCAAATGAAATGATGCCTACTTCAGTTGTGCCCCCGCCAATATCAACTATGACACTAGCAATTGGTTCACTGACAGGTAAATCTGCACCAATAGCTGCAGCCACAGGTTCTTCTATCAAATGAACCTCTTTTGCACCACTATTTTTCACAGCGTCATGAATCGCACGGCGTTCAACTGAAGTAGCTCCTGAAGGTGTACAAACCATCACATTCGGTTTACGTACGGAACTTCCTAGTTTTTTTCCTACTTTTTTCATTACTAGTTTTAACATTTCGGTTGTGATGTCAAAATCAGCAATTACGCCGTCTTTCATAGGTCGGATCACTGTAATCGAACCTGGTGTTTTTCCAATCATGCTCTTAGCTTCTTCCCCAAAAGCGATAACGTGTTTCGTTTTCGTATCTACCGCTACTACGGAAGGTTCATTTAATATAATGCCTTTATTTTTTGTATATACAAGGATATTTGCAGTACCTAAGTCAATTCCTATATCAAGTCCAGAAAACATTTAGACTCCCCCTTAAACAGTTTGCTACATAAGTATAGAGGATATTAGGTATAATGCCATATGGTACTTACTGGGAAATATCATTTATTTCAAGCGTTTATAGGTCAATTGAAATAGATATTGTGAAATAATTAAGTCGCACTAACTATTTTGTTATATGACTGTTACTTCACTGACTAACAAATGTAATGAAAACGTTAAGTAATAACAAAAAAACAATCGCCCCTAGGGACGATTGCTTAAAAACGAGTTTCAGGTTTTGGATCTATTATTTCTGCATCACGAGATACCATTGCTTTTGTAAGATAATGCATAATTGTAACTCCAGTAACTCCTATTGCAATCATAAATCCAATGACGATGATAATTCCGAAAGTCAAATGAATTCTCCTTTCTACTTAACCAAGTATTTATTACTTAAAAGTATACATGATTAAGAGAAAGAACGATAGAGAAAGAAATTGGATTCTTTGGCAACGATTAAAATGCCCAGTTTCCTTGTTTGAATACTGCTTCTTTTGTTCCGTCTTCCAAGATTCCGTCAATATCCATTGATTCAGAACCAATCATGAAGTCTACATGTGTAATACTTTGGTTTAAACCATGTTCTGCTAGTTCTTCTTGAGACATTTTTTTGCCGCCTTCAAGACAGAAAGCATACGCACTACCAATCGCTAAATGGTTAGATGCATTTTCGTCATAAAGTGTGTTGTAGAACAACAGGCCAGATTCAGAAATCGGCGACTTATGAGGTACTAATGCTACTTCTCCAAGATATTTAGCGCCTTCATCAGTTGCAACAAGTTGCTCTAAAACTTCTTGACCTTCTTTCGCTTTTACACTAACAATTCGACCATTTTCAAACGTGATTTTGAAGTCTTCGATTAAATTACCGCCGTAGCTTAAAGGCTTCGTGCTTGAAACATAACCATTTACACCTGTTTTCAATGGAACTGTAAATACTTCCTCAGTTGGCATGTTTGCCATGAAAGCATCGCCTTTTTCATTGATACTTCCTGCACCACACCATAGATGACCTTTAGGCAATTCGATTGTTAAATCAGTGCCAGGAGCTGTGTAATGTAATTTGTGGTATTTCTTTTCATTTAAATAATCAACTTTTGTATGCAATGTTGCATCATGGTCAGTCCAAGCTTGGATTGGAGATTCGACATCTGCACGAACCGCTTTAAAGATTGCTTCCCAAAGAGCAGGGATTTGTTCTTCAGTTGGAAGCGAAGGGAATACCTTAGCAGCCCAAGCTACTGATGGAGCTGCTACCACAGTCCAGCTGATTTTATCAGATTGTACATATTGACGGTATTTCGACAACGCAGTACCTGATGCTTTTTGGAATGCAGAAATGCGAGAAGATTCAATCCCTTTTAGTAAGTCAGGACTTTGCGACATGATGCTCATAAATGCAGCACCGCCATCAGCTAACGTCATACGTTCTTGAACTTTCCATTCTGGGAACTCAGAAAAAACTTCTTCAGGTGCTAATTCAAAGCGAGTGCGAGTGATCACATCATCAGACCAATCAACATATACATTTTTAGCACCAACTTCATAAGCCGTTTTAACCAATAAGCGAACGAATTTTGGATTATCGATTGTTGCAGCAATATATAAGTTTTGACCAGGTTGAATATTTACGCCAACTTTAACTGCTAACTCAGCGTAGTTCGTTAATTTTTCATTAAAATTTGTCATTCAGTAAAAACTCCTTTTCGATCAGTCTACTTCTATAGTAGCAATTTTCTAAGGAGTAAATCAATTGTAAAATTCGTATGTCGAAATAAATAAGAGAATGTTGTTTTTTTTGCCTACTTTACTTCAAAAAAATGCTTAGAATCCGAAATAAGTAGAAGAAAGAGAATTTTGGGGGTACAGAAATGGATTTATCATCAGTTGTTGGACTTATTTTGGCATTTATAGCCTTACTTGCAGGGATGATTTTTAAAGGAGCAGGACTACATGTATTAATAAACCCTGCGGCTTTCTTAATTATAATTGTTGGAACAGTAGCGGCAGTTACAATTGCCTTTCCTATGAATGAATTAAAGCGAGTTCCAAAATTATTCAAACTAATATTTAAAGAACAGAAACTACAATCAGACGGTGAAATCATTCAACTATTTTCTCAATGGGCTGATTTAGCAAGAAGAGAAGGGTTATTAGCTTTGGAGGGCAAAGCTGGTGATGTAGATGACCTGTTTTTAAAAAATGGTCTTACGCTTGCAATTGATGGACAAAATGCGGATTATATCCGAGACGTTTTAACTGAAGAAGTAGAAGCAATGGAAGAACGTCATTTAAGTGGTGCACTTATATTTACTCAAGCGGGTACATACGCTCCAACCTTAGGGGTATTAGGAGCGGTTATTGGTTTAATCGCGGCATTAAAAGATTTAAATGACATCGATAAACTTGGATACGCCATCTCAGCTGCTTTTGTGGCAACATTGCTAGGAATTTTCACTGGATATGTGCTATGGCATCCATTTGCAAATAAATTAAAACGCAAATCAAAACAAGAAGTACGTCAAAAAATGATGATGATTGAAGGGATTCTTTCGGTTTTAGAGGGAGAAGCTCCACGTGTTATTGAACAAAAGCTTTCTTCTTACTTATCTTTGGAAGAACGACAAAAAATAATGGGCGAAAGCGGGGCGGATGGCCTTGGCAAGGAAGCATAAGAAACATCGGCATGAAGAACATATAGATGAATCTTGGCTAATTCCCTACGCAGATTTATTGACACTGTTATTAGCATTATTTATCGTGTTATTTGCTTCGAGTACAGTAGATGTTCAGAAGCTTGAAAACTTATCCGTTGTATTTAATGAAATTTTTGATGGTGGTATGGGTGTTATGGAAAACCCATCACCAGCTCCACTGCCTATTCCAGAGGCTCCAAATGAGTCAGATCAAGAAAGTTCAGCATTCATTGAAGATCAAAAATCACTCGAAGAAATTCAAAATAGAGTCGATGAGTATATTGCAGTCAACGAACTTGAGAGTCAATTAGCTACTGAGTTAACAGACGAAGGTTTACTATTAACCATTCGTGACAGTGTTTTATTTGACCCTGGTAGCGCAAATATCAAATCCGAATATAGTCAAATTGCTGAAGAAATAGCAACTTTGTTAGAATTCGATCCTCCAAGAAGCATCATCGTTACAGGACACACTGATAATATTCCAATGAATACATCAGAGTTTGCTTCCAACTGGGAACTAAGTGTTATGCGTGCTGTGAACTTTTTGAAAATGGTTGTTGAAAATCCAGATTTAAATCCATTGCTATTTAGCGCAAAAGGATATGGAGAATTTAAACCGATCGCATCAAATGACACAGCTGAAGGTAGAGCACAAAATAGACGTGTTGAAGTTTTGATTCAACCATTAGTATTGAAAGATGGAACTGAGTCGAATACAAATTAATAAATAATATTCAAAATAAACACGGGGCTGTTCCAAGAGTCCCATCATAGAAACAGGTAGAGAAAAATATGAATTTTTCTCTACCTGTTTTTTGATGATTGTATTAATGGGAGAGGTTGGATTTTAATAAAAATATATAAGTACGACTGATTTACTCCTGCCATGCTTTTATAATATCCCCCGTCTTAGTTGGATATTTATGTTAAAATTATCATGAGATTGTAAAGGAATATGGTTAAAATAACCCAGCAGGATAGTTCAATTAATCATGAGATTTTTAGGGGGATTTTTTATGAATATAGTTAATATGTCAATTGTAATATCTATTGTAGTATCCATTGTTGGATTATTAGCTCTTTATGGAGTTATCGAAGCAGCAGTTAGAAATGGAATTAACAGTTCAATTATCGGGCAATTTCTTGAAAAAAAGAATGAAATTGAAGAAGATAAAAAATCTTTTCTAGATGATGATTTAGATAACAAGAATTAACGCCATCTTCCACCAACTTCTTCAACTAACGGTGCAGGTTAGTGAAAGATGTAATTTTAAAAGAGAATTGGGGAGAATCAGATGTTGCCAGATGGAATTGTTTTAGTAGCAAGTGTGTCAATTTTTAATGACGATAAAGTCCTGATTATAAAGGAGAATAAACCTACTGCAATTGAGAAGTGGAACTTTCCAAGTGGTCATGTCGAAAACGGTGAGGACATTCTTTATTCAGCTAAGAGGGAAGTTAAAGAGGAAACAGGGTTTGATGTAAAACTAATTGGTACTACTGGTGTATATAATTTTGTTAGTAATACAAACAATCAAGTTATTTTATTTCATTTTGTTGGTGAGGTTACAGGAGGTTCTCTAAATCTCGAAGAAGATATAATTTCTGACAGCAAGTGGATAAAAGTAAATGAACTTGTAACATTTGAAAATAATGACTTACGAGAACCCAGTGTAATGAAACAAATAATTAATAACTTACTACAAGACAGAATATACCCAATTAGCGTGTATAATGAGCAACTAATTTGAATCGCCGTTGTTCAACTCCCATGAAAGAACGTAATATTCTTTCATTATCTGTGGTGTAGATATTATTTTTGAGATACATGGATGGCTAACGGGTGCTTTACTTGAAGAAGGATATAGGTTTGTGTTTGTGGAATTCTTTTTGAATAGAGACAGGGGGTATTTTAAATGTCAGACATAATAAAAAATCAAAAATGTATTATTCGAACAGTAGAATTAGAAGATGCTGAAGCACTTATAGAAATATCAGCTTCCGTTATTTCTGAAGGAGATTATTTTATCGTAGTATCTGAGGAATTAGAAAAAATGTCAATTGAACAAGAAAAGGAACAAATTCAAAAGATAATAAATAATGATAAAGAAACTTTAATTGTTGCTGAAATAAATGATGTCGTTGTAGGATCAATAGTATTTCGATCTAATAACAAAAAAAGATTATCTCATACTGGTTCAATTTCAATGTCTTTAAGTAGAGACTATAGAGGTGCTGGAATCGGGAAAATTCTTCTGCAAACATTACTGGATTGGGCTAAAAAACACCCTCTTATTGAAAAGGTAAGTTTAGGGGTATTCGCCACTAATCATAGAGCGATATCTTTATACAAGAGCGTGGGTTTTATTGAGGAAGGACGTTTAATAAAAGAATATAAGATAGATGAAGATAAATATGTAGATGATATTCTTATGTATAAGTGCGTTAAATAATGTTTTGTTTATACTTATTTGGTATTTAATTATTGGGATTAAATTTCACTAACGGGTGCTTTACTTCATTAAGAAGTAAAGCTTTTTTCTATTTCAATAAAAGCAACGAATCAGTAGAATTAGAAGGGTTTTTTAGGGTGAATGTGGAATTAGTTAATATATGTAAAATTTTTTAGAATGAATAAATATGATGAAGATCTAAACTGCCCTAAGATTACAGTGGAAATTGCGGAGTATATACAGAACTTTTCATCTACAATGAAGGGATTGAGTGAAATGGAAGAATCGCTGAAAGCTGCTTTGGAGATGCGCCGGGACGGAGATTTATTTGGGTCAAACAAGCTTCTCATAGAACTTGTTTTACAGAACCCGGATCATGCGATACTACATTATGAGTGCGCGTGCAGCTACGATGTTTTGGCACAAGAAGAGGAAGCGATCCCTTTTTACGGTCGAGCACTCGAACTCGGTCTGTCCGATAAGGAAGCAGTAAATGCCTATACCCAGCTCGGTTCGCTATACCGGCTGCATGGCCGGCTCATGGAATCCGAAAACGTTTTAATGACAGGGATGATGCGGTTTTGGGATGTCGGTCTTCTTAAAATCTTCTACGCATTTACCATGTATGACCTGGGGAAGCCAGGAGAGGCAATGAGTTGGATGACACACGCTATTCTGGATGCCGCGGTAGATCAAGAAATCTTCTTGAACCACCGGGTAATTAGTTATCTTGGAAGCAATCTGGATGTTCAGAATATCATGAAAAGTCCTATCACATGGGTTAATAGTGGAAGCAAGACTTTAGAAAACGAGAAGAGCATTGTAGAAAAAGTGGAGGCAGTTTTAAAGGTTTTTGAACCGACGTATTTCCACGGAGCGTGGGTATTCGAGTTTGATCGCTATGACCTGCATTTTACGGACCTAGACGATGAAACCCGACGAGCGGCAGTCGCTGCTTTCGCAATTATGGTCGGTATATGGGAGACTGAGAGCGCCCTTTCGTTCATGCCACAGCATGAACGGAAGTACTCAGGTGACTACGATCCGGGCGAACCTCATTTCGAGCTTAATGGCTACATCAGCTCCTTTTATTCGAATTATAAAACCGTTCAGCAAGAGTTCCCAGTAATGACGGCATATATCATTGGTTGTTTGGACGCTATTGATAAAAAGAGTAAGATCGGGTTGGAACAAAAATTCCCTGAAATTGATTCAATCCTATTTAGACAATTCCGGGAAGAGATACTTCTGCCAAGTCGGCAAATAAAGAAAAAACTTCCTCCGTTCGAAGATTTCCTCGAGGAAATTGGATGGAACCTTTCATACAGAGCATGGTAATGGATTTCTCAAGGAAGAGTGCTCCAAATCGGAACTCTGGACGAAATCCGAGTGGCGATCATCAGGATGATTAGCAGCCCTTTTTCTTATTGAACTAACGCTGCAGTTTAGTTCAATAAGATGAAACCTTGTTTAGTTGATTTTCGACTGAAGAACATTGGAGGAATTAAATGAAAAAAGTTTATTTATTTTTAGCTGTATTCTTTATTTCCTTTTTATTGATTGCTTGTAATGAGCAGACAGTTAAAGAACACAAAGAAAATATCACTAAAGGAAACCCTACCGTTGCAGATATATTATTAGATAATACGGGTGCAGATATTTTACTGTTAAATGGAATCGTATATAAAAATGCGGTGGATATTGCCTGGGTTAACGAAGAGGACCTAACTTTAGGCAAAGAAGTAGCAGTAATTAAGAAACAAACTAAAGATGCGGAAGAATTTACGGATGGTGTTGCCACCAAACTAAACGTTGGAACTAAAATATACGAATCCGTTGGAAATGGAAATATCTATATTGCAGTTGTTAAGGGTAAAGAAATTCGTTATTTAGGTTTAATTGAAGGCTAATCCTTCCTTCACTAACGGGTGCGTTGATCTAAGAAGGATTAACGCTTTTTTTGTTGAACTTATTTAAATAACGCAGCAGGTTAGTTCAATTAGAGGTATTAAGCACATAACATTTATTGGGGGAAATGCTTTGAAAAAATTACTGAATTGGAGTTATTTTTGGGTTTTATTTGTCGGCATCTTAATAGGGTATTTTGGGATACCTATGCTAACTCGTTTATACTTTCTCATATTTAACTAACGAAGCAAGTTAGTAAGTTAGTTCAATAAGAACTAACCTTATTTTGAACAGAATAAAACAGTGAAAATAGATTGGATATGGGGGTATTAATATTGGATGAAATGGAAACAAAAATTCAAAGAAGTATAAAGAAAAAAAGAATTTTAAATTTTATAATTGTTGGTTTTATTTTGATTGGGACCTTATTTTATTTTATTAAGTTGCCAGTAAATATGGCAGGTTGGTTTGTACCCTTCAAAGTAGAAATACCTAACTATATTCCATTGAATGTTGACAATAGTTACGTTAAAGTAGTTGGTATTAATAGGGTTAAGATAGTGTATGAAAATCTAGACGAATCTTTAACTACCTGGGCAACAAGCGAAATTGGTTGGAATAATGTATCTAGTTGGGACGAAAAAATAACCTTGGAAAATGGTACAACAGCATATTATAACGTTAAAGATGATGTACAAATGATTAGTTGGCGAATGGACAAAGTAGAGTATGCAATTGATTACACAGGAGATAAGTCGTTACCTAAAGATGAATTGATTAAAGTAGCTTCTTCTATAAAAGAGAAAGTTAAAAAACAGTAAAATCTTCGTTCTTTTTTAACTAACGGGTGCTTTACTTGAAGATCATTGAGCTGCTTAGACAGCTCTTTTCTTATTGAACTAACGCAGCAGTTTAGTTCAATAAACAGGTAGAACCTGAAGGTATATCGAAGTAGTTAATGGAATGGAAGTGATTTTTTGAAAAATGGTTGGATTTCGATAGTTAGTGGCTTAATTATAGGTTTGATAATTTCACACTTTACACTTGAATATAACGGGTTGACTATTATTCATATGAATAAAGATGGTGAAGTTAAAAAAACTATAAACGATTTAGATTTTAACCTTATAACAAATTCCTTTTTAATAGTTGTGGCTTCAATTATTGTGATTTCAATACTTCTAAATATACTTGATAAATATAGAAACAATAAAATTCCTTATTAAGCTAACGAAGCAGGTTAGTTAAACAAAGATTGTAAAAAAATCTATTATTGGAAAAAGTAATAGGTAAATCGGGAGGTAAATAAATGGAAAATTCATTGCAAATGAGAACAGAGGCTACTTATTCGTTGAACTTTTTGGTATATCTCCAAAATATATTTCTTAATCAAAATCAGAGTAAAGAAGAGTTCAAATTCCCATACATACCAATTAAGTATATCTTTCAGGAGGATTTTGAATTTTGTTTTAAAAAGTTATGGGATGAAGTATCACTAAGAATTTCTGAACATCCTATGAATGATATAAAAATTTTCAATGAAGAGAAGGATTTATTTTATCAAAGATTATTCAAAGAAAGTGACGATAATCTAACGGGTTATACTGAAATATATCAATCTTATAAAATTTGGTGGGACAGCTTTGCTGGACGTTTTCCAGTAGAAAGGTCTATTGATGATGTAGGACAAAAATTATATATCGAATTGACGAATTCACTGGTACAAAAAGAAATTGCACCTCAAAAAGAATTGAATATTAGTTTAATTTATGATGAATGTCTATTAGCTAATTTAGATGTCTCTTCTTATTTTGCAGTTTTTTCTACAAAAGATTTTTTTGTTAATTACAAAGAGATGGTTCCTAAATTACTTAAACATTTTTAAATTAACTGGAGCTTAAGTTAATGATCATTGGGCTGCGTAGTCAGCTCTTTTTCTTACTGAACTAAAGCAACAGTTTTGTTTAAGAAGGATTAGACGAACAACCATAAACAATCATTATTGACTAAGGAGGAAAACGCTATGTTCTTAGGGGATATCATTTATCAATTTATCATTTTCGGTGGTTTGGCAATAATTTTAGTTGTTCTAGGTTATTTGTTTTTTAAAAAGACTAAGAAAAACTAATAATTTTCTTACTAACGGGTGCTTTACTTCAAGAAGAGGTAAGGGCTTTTGCATGTTGAACTAACGCAGCAGTTTAGTTTAATTAAAGGTATTAAGCACATAAAGAAATGCTTTGAAAAGTTTACTGAAATGGAGTAATTTTTGGGTGTTATTTGTCGGTATCTTAATAGGATATTTTGGGATACCTATGCTAACTCGTTTATACTTTTTCATATTTAACTAACAGGGCAGTTTAGTTGAACAAGAAATAAAAACTAATGAAAATTGGATGTGTAAAAGTGAAGAGACCTATAGGCGTTTCATTGATAAGTTATTTTTATATTTTTGGTGCAATTGTTTTATTATTTTCAGCTATTTTTTATAGTGCTGATGCTAATCCTATTGGTATAGGCTGAAAGGTTTGGACTGCCGAATGTACCTGAACGATTGATGTTAGTAATTGTAGCTTTATTCTCATTGGGAATGGTCTATGGTTATATAAGATTGAAAAAATGGGGTTTTTGGACAATGATAATCTATTCTGTTCTTTTTGGAATAGTCAGTTCTCTACTTATAACTAATCAATCACATCAACCATATTTAGGGAACTTAATTTGGTCAATTATCGCATTAGCTTATACAATTTATGTAAAAAAAGAATTTTTCAAAACAAACTTTTAACATTAGATAAAAACATATTACTCCTTCTTCCACTAAAGGGTGCTTTAGTAATAATAGACACTTAAAAACTTGAGCTTAGTATCTTTGATTTCATATCGGGGAGCAAAGCGAGTGCCAGAATAGGTTTGAAAAAAGAGGCTATCCCAAAAAGTCATCATCGATGACCTTTTCGGACAGCTTTTTTGTTTATTCAAAATTCAATTCAGTTCATGCGTAGCTTCATTCAAACCGTCAGCAATGCTTGCTACTTGTGCAGAAGCACTTGAAATTTCCGCTATTACCGAACTGAAAGAATCAATTTCTTTTTCAATCAAATTATTTTGTTCTTTATTCAGAAGCATAGATTTGATAATTTCTTTAAAAGCTTGATTTGTTTCGTTCATAATAGTAGATCCATTTTGAATGATTTCCTCCACTTCATAGACAGAAGCTGAAACATTACTTACTTGAATGTTTGTTTCAGTAATCAATTTGGATACATCTAATATAGATTTTTTTGTTAGGTCTGATAACTTACGTATCTCATTTGCAACTACACTAAATCCTTTTCCATACTCCCCAGCTCGGGCAGATTCAATGGAAGCATTTAAAGCTAAGAGATTCGTTTGCTCGGAAATGGACTTAATAATAGAAATGACTTCAAAAATCTGCTTTGATATTCGTTCTAACTCATTAGAGTTTAGGATGATTTTCTCCACACTTTTTTTAGTGAAGTCTAAACTTTCCTGAGATTTTTGTAAGTGAATCATCCCATTATTTGAATAGGTTTCAGCTTTGATAGATAATTCCGAACCGTGTTTGGCTAAATTTACAATAGCAACAGATTGACCTGTCAAATATTCAATGGAAGCACTGGTTTCTTCAGCAATTGCAGCAAGTTCTTCAGCAGTAGTTCCAACTTGTTTAATTTTATTTCTTTTTTCTTCTTGAAGTCTACGATGATTTTCCATCTCTTCCTCATAGGCTTCTAAAACTAATTGCTGTTCTAAATTCAATAATTTACTCACTGATTTGATTGAGTTAACGAAATCCACTCTATTCTCAATTTGTCTATCGAAAAGATCTACCAAAGAATTTAATAGGTTTTGAAAAGCACTAATATACCATTTCGTATTTAAGCCAACTTTTACGTGCACATGAGCAATTTTAATTCTCTTTCCAATAAATTCTTCATCAATGATACCTGTGAAGAGTTCTAGTATATGTTTTTTAAAGGTCATTTTTAGCTTGTCCACAGAACTAAATGTATCAATAATAAGTTGCAAATTAGGTTGTTTTGTAATGTTTTCATAAAACTGATCTACAATGAAATTGATATGATCTGTAACAATTGGCTCTAGCTCTTTTATAAAGGTTAAATCTAATGCAGTAAGAGAAATAACATCTGTTTGTCTAGCCAATTCACTTCCTGGAGGAATGTCAAAATGAATTTGATTAGCTAAACTTTTCTCAGTTAAAGTTTGATGTTTTTTCGACTTCATTATAAACAACATTTAATTTTACCCCCAGGTAATCAATTTTCTATTGCTTTATTTAAGATGGAATCAGGAAATGGTGAATTTAAAACATCCTCAAACAAATGGAAATCTCTTTTGTTTAATAAAAGTTCAGTAATAGTCTCAACATCTTTAGGATCTAAATAATAATAGCCTTGCATGAAGTCACAACCTATTTCATTTAAAAAGAGGTGTTGGGAATTCTCTTCAACGCCCTTAGCTGTTACACATACCTCTAAATCATGCGCGAGGTTAACAATCGATTGTATGATTTTACGGCTTTTTGGATTTTTATCAATTTCTTGAATGAACTTTTGATCCATTTTTATCAAATCAATTGGAAACTCTGATAAATAATAAAGGGATGAGGGTCCAGTTCCAAAGTTATCAATTGAGATTTTAACGCCAATTTCCTTCAACTGTTTTAATTTAACTGCCGTTTCCTCAGGACTATGCATGAATAGACTTTCCGTAATTTCAAGCTCCAAGAATTGAGGTTCAACTTCATATTCTGTAAGAAGCTTTGCTAAATTTTGAACTAAATCATCTTGCTGAAAATGACTTTTCGATAAATTTACAGCAATTGCTATAGGGGGTAACCCCATATCTAACCACTTACGGAGCTGCTCGATTGCAGCTTTTAATACCCGATCACCTATGGTAGTATTTAAGCCATTTTCCTCTGCAATGGAAATGAATTCTTCTGGCTGAATAAGTTGTCCATCATGTGTTTGCATTCGAATTAAGGCTTCTAATCCTTGAATCCCACTTGATGGTTGAATTTTCGGCTGATAATGCAAGACAAATTCATTATTTTCAATAGCTTGTCTAAGGATCGAATTAAATTCCCAGCGTTGAAGTGATTGATTTCGTAAGTGAAATTCGAAGATCTGATAATCATTTTTAGTGTTGTGTTTCGCACAATACATAGCTAAATCAGCGTTTTTTATAAGTTCTTCAGCTTCAAACCCATGCAATGGAGCATACGCAGCTCCAACGCTCATTGTGACAAAAAACTCTTTTTGCTGTATTAAAAATGGCTTTTTAATATGATTCACTAATTCAGAACAACGTGAATCTAACGCATACTTCGAATCAATTGTTGGGATAGCTAATACAAACTCATCGCCCCCTAAACGAGCGAGGGTTTCACCAGGTTTTACGAGTTCTTGCAGGCGCATTGAAACCATTTTTAAAAATTCATCACCAGTTTGATGGCCTAATGTATCATTAATCATTTTAAAATTGTCCAGGTCAAATAATATAACAGTTGGCATTTGCAAATCAGTGCGGTCCGATAACATTCGAGTTAGTCTCTCGTTAAGAAGTCTACGGTTTGCCAAGCCTGTTAATGAATCGTGGTAAGCCATATGCGTAATCTTCTGTTCCACGTGTTTCCTTTGTGTGATATCGGTCCGAATCGCCACATACTGATAAGGTTTCCCGTGCTCATTTAGGAAAGGCACAATGGTCGTGTCTACCCAATACGATTCTCCGTTTCGATTTCGATTCTTTAATTCACCACGCCAAACCTTGCCGCAACTAATCGTATCCCACATTTCTTTGAAGAACTGTTTGGAATGATGTCCTGAGCTCGTAAAACTGTGTTTTTTACCAATTAAAACTTCACGAGAATAGCCAGAAATTTTGCAGAATGTTTCATTGGCATAAACGATTTCGCCATTCACATCCGTAATTGTTACTAAGGTGGATTCATCAAGTGCGAATTTTAAATCTGCTAAATGTCTTAACGTTTCTTTCAGTCGAGTTTCCGTTTTTCTTTGCATCGTTATATTTTGAGAAATACCACTAATTCGATTTTGAGTGATATGTGTTTCATGAATTGTCACAAGTACATGAATAATGGATGCTTTTGAATCAATTAGTTTGTATTCAAAGCTATCGATGTATTCGGTGACGGCGGCATGGAGTAAGTGGTGAAATCGATGCATTTTTCCTTGATCCTCGGGATGAACATAGCGTTCAATATAATCGGATAGAAAGAATTTATCGCTAATTTCACCCACTTGATACCCCATCATTTCAATATGTTCTGCACTTAAATTTAATATTCCAGTATCCAGTTCTAGTTCCCACACGCCCAATTTCGCCAGTTTTAATGCGGTTGAATATTTAGTCTCACTCATTGTTAAAGGAGCTGTTTCACTGATTGGTGATTGAATATCCATTTTCTTAAAATACCTCATCCCAGAGTTTTATGAATATAGTAATATTACCTATTATTTTCCGATAATGATGTGATAAAAGTCACAAATACGGCACTTTAAGTCAATTTATAAGTAAGAGGGAGGCTTCTAGAAAATCCTTATGGGATTCACCCAAATGAATGATTTGAATATGATGAATGGATAAGATAGGAGGGAACTCAAGACGTGAATCCGTTCAATTGTTGGTATACTTCTTGCTTTAGTTTGCAAGATCTTGGCTTACAAAATGAAATGCGATTGCTTTGGGAACAACATGTTTACTGGACTAAATCAGCTGTTCAAGCTTTAATTTTGAATTCGCCGAATAAAGAACAAGTACTCAATAGGTTGTTACGAAATGCAACCGATATGGGTACGATTTTAATTCCTTATTACGGAAAAGTGAGAGCAGATGAATATAGTGCTCTAATAAAGACTCATTTAACCATTGCGGCTGATTTGGTAGGTGCTGCAATTAAAGGCGATAATGAAGAGTTTGAAAAACTCAATAAAAAATGGCTACAAAACGCTGCGGATATCGCTCATTTTTGGAGTGCTATTAATCCATTTCTCTCACAAAGTGAAACCGAAGAAATGTTCATCAATCATTTAGATTTATTGAAAGCTGAAGTCGTCTACTTATTGCAAAAAGATTATACAGCTGCAATTGACTTATTTGATGAGATTGAAATTCAAGCCCTTCACATGGCAGATGAATTTTCATTAGCCATGATTAAACAGTTTTCGTATCCAGCCTATTATATGTAGACAAAAACCTTCCTTGTGAAGGTTTTTTAATTGGCATTTAAAAGAGATCGTATTGCGATATGCGAAATTAAATCTCTGTAACGCCACTAGTTACTTTAAACGCTAGATTATGAGTGATTACCGCTAATCTAACACTTGAACTCGCCATATTGACTAGCGATTCGCCCATATTATGTCACTATGCTTACCAGCAAAGCACTGATAAGTTTTGGATTCATGGCCAAGAGGAACTATATAGAGAGGGAGGGATTTGCGTGAAAACGGATGTGTTTATAACAGGTGGTGGAATTGGTGGACTCACTCTTGCTTTAAAGTTAGTTAAGGCAGGAATTGATGTCGTGATGGTGGAGAAATTACCGGGAAAGCAACCCGTTTATAAAGGGGAGTTATTACAACCCAAAAGCATGCAAATTTTCGATGGACTACAAGTATTTGAAGAGGTCACTTCTCAAGGGCAAATCATTGAAGTTCTCGATTTAATCGAGCTTTCTAAAACCCTTAAGGTAAAAGACCAATCATTTATGGATTATACGGTTATTCCGGGCAAGTACAATGCTGCCTACATGATTCATCATGAAGTGTTAAAGGGGATTATTCGAACGAAGGCTGAAAGCTATTCTAATTTCCATTACTTTAGTGGATCTTCTTGTAAATCCATTGACGGTAAGGTTGCGACTGTTCAAAAAGGGAAAGAACAATTTGACGTCGAAGCCTCATTTTTCATTGGAGCTGAAGGACGAGCTTCCGTAACTAGACAAGCAATGGGCCTTAAAGTTGAGCCGATAAAATACAATCATCATTTTATAACTGTTACCTTTCCAAGACCTACAAACTTTGTAGGAGGACAAATTTTCTCGAGTTATAACCGATTCTTAGGGTTATTTCCATTGCCGAATGATGAAGTACGTTCGGTTTATTTAATTCCAGCAGGGGATTACAAAAAAATTAAAGAAAAACCAATTGATCATTTTCACAAACTATATACAGAGCTTGCACCTTCGATCGATGGATACGTACAAAAATTAGTGGATTGGTCTAAAATTCAATTGATGATCCCGATTATGTATCATGCTGATACGTATGTAAGTGGCAACATGGCGATTATCGGAGATGCCGCACATGCTGTACACCCAATGGCTGGAGAAGGGATGAATATGGCTATTCAAGATGCTGATATTCTAGGTGAGTTACTGGTAGACATGTATAAACAACAAAAGTTAAATCCGGAAAATTTAAATCAATATGAAGCGGTTCGAAAAGAGCGCGCCGATTATTTAATCCAATTAAGTCATTTGTCTGCACTGGCTTATTCATTTCCATTTCAACCTGTAAGTTGGTTGCGAAGTAAAACGTTTGAGCGCATGGAGGAAGATCCGGTTCTTCATTTTAAACAAATGTTAAATGTTTCAGGTCTTGGTATGTGGAAAGAATCGGTTAGAGACCGTTTCATACAAGGCGGTATGATGCCAACTAGAAAGAAAGAGTTACCTAAAGAACAAAAGGAAATGAAACTTTTTACTGCAGAGGATGATTACCCATGGAAATGGCGTGGGCTCCGCTAGCACATCGGAAGGTTTATGTGAATCTGCTAACGTGTATGTAAATAGTAGAGATAAAAATGGGAGGAATTACGAATGATTGATGTTATGAAAATGCTTAGAGCGCGTATGTGGATGAAGCGAAATGTCCCATTTTTATATTCTTGGCATGCCTATGTAGGATATGAACTAGATTTATTTAAAGCGTTTGAACGAGGAGTTTCGATTGAAGACGTTGCTGATGCCTATCAAATTGATGAACAACTACTCAAACAATGGGTGAATGTCGGAGTGTCTATTGGACATTTAAAGGCAATGAGTCGTTCACGGTATCGCACAGGATCCATGTGGAAGTTGCCACGTCCAAAAGGTGAATCATCTTCAGGTGTTATATTAAAAGAAATGATGGAATTACATATACCGAGTCTACTTAATTATCCAGATATGATGAGAGAAAAAAAGAGAAATCATTTCGACTCCGATAAACATGCAGATACAGTTGCAAAAACGAGTCGTTTACTTGAGGTCATTGCACTTCCAAAAATGGCTAAGTTATTGAAACTAAACGAAGAACAACATGTTTTAGATATTGGGTGCGGTGAAGGTGGTTACATCAAACGACTGGCAGAACGTTTTCCAAAGTCTCATTTTCTTGGAATTGAAGTGAGTGAGACCGTGGCAAAAACTGCACAAAAAATGACTGAGTCGTTAGATAATGTGGAAATTGAACAAGCTGATTTATGGGAGTATGAACCGAATAAAAAGTTTGATACTATTTTCATGAACAATATTATTCATTATATTCCTGGGGAACAACGACAGGATTTATTTAATCGATTAAGTGAATGGTTGAAGGATGACGGCGTATTATCGGTCGTGACACCAATATCAGGTGGACAAAGTAATCCGCCATTTGTAGCAGCCTTTGATAGCTTTTTTCACTCCTTTGAAAATCTTCATTCATTACCAGAAAAAGAAGAGCTTGCTGAATGGGGAGAAAAAGCGGCATTAACCAACCTTGGCATTCAAACAGTTATTCGTGAAGGTAGCTGGTATATTGTGCAATACAAAAAAACCTCTAGTAACTAAACTAGAGGTTTTGGTATGTAGACATTTATGTTGATTTCCATTGTGGCGGACGCTTTCCGCAGGAGTCTTCAGAAATAGCCCACCACATTCCTACTAAATAGCATGCAGATTTATGTTTACAGAAGAGAATAGAGATGCAAATTTGATGTGCATAAATGATTGTTTAAGTAAGTATCTATTTAATTTCGTCTTTTATAACTTTCTACATGTTGAATATGAACACATTTGTAGGTGGAAATGATATTTGAAAAGTCTATATCCTTATATTATGTTTACTTTCAGATTTACTTGCATTCCTGTTGATTGGAATGGAGACGGCGACTCCGGCGGAATCAGCAAGAACTGAAGACCCTGGACTGAGCGCATGCGAGGGAAGCGGCTGAAGTCTTGCCCGCGGAAAGCGTCCGTCGTAATGAAAATCAACATTTTCTATCTGTCTACAAACTAAAACCTCTAGCCATTAAACTAGAGGTTTGTCTGTATAAATTATTTTCGTAATGAGCCAATTTCTGAAGCAATAGCTTGCATTTCACTTGGGCTGAAGGACTCGCGCTTCATAACCATTGTATATAAATAATGTAAATCTTCATAAGCTGACTCATCAAATGATTCGGCTCTCATAGCATCAACATTAACCATGCGAAGTTTTTCTTTTATTTGTTCAATCATGTATTCCACATTTTCTTGTGATGGTTGTGTTAAATTCATTTTTAATTCCTGCCTTTCAAACGGTATAGTTAATCATTTCATGATGAGCATAGAAAGTCAAATTGATGAGTACCATTGTTTTAATATGTACATACTTGGGTATATTAAAACACAATTGATTTTTACAAATAGGAGGTAATTTTTATGAAGGAAAGCATGTTAGTTAAAGGAATTTTATTTGGTGCAGTAGCAGGAGCGGGAATTAGTTTATTAGATCGTACTACACGTGAAGATGTGAAATACAGACTTAATAATTTATCATCAGATATTAAATATTATTCACAAAACCGTGAGGATTTTAAATTAAAATTACAAGAAAAAGCAGATAAAATACAATCTGTGTACAATCAATTTTCTCGTGACGCTCAATACCTATCAGGTAAAGTGGACGAGCTAAAAACACTATCTCCACAAGTTAAGACGTTAGTGACAGATACAAAAGAAGCTTTTGTGCATTCGAAAGAGGAGTACAAAACAATCGTGAAGGAAGAGGAAGAGTTCACTATGCCTGTTTTACCAGAGCATGTGTATGAAGAAAAAAATTCTCTATAGAAGGGATTTGGTTCCATGGAGAACGAAGACCAACCAATTAAACCAAGAGGAAGTCAAAAATCGAGTTCCTCTTTTAATTTTTTTAGTAAGCTAAAAATGATGCAATTTAAAAAGAAGAAGACAGATCCTGATTATCCTTTTGATGTTACCTCATCGAAAGGATTCTTTAAGGAATTACTTGCACGTATTCAACATGTTGATGTCACTGCACTTGGTGCGCAACTGGCCTTTTTCTTTTTACTTTCATTATTTCCTTTATTAATTTTTATGGTGACATTACTACCATATCTAAATCTACAAGAAGATCAGTTATTTAATATATTGCGTACATATGCTCCGGGAGAAGTATATACCTTAATTGATGGGACGTTAGATGAAGTTCTGTCAGATCGCAATGGGGGATTACTTTCAGTGGGTATTATAGCGACGATTTGGTCAGCATCAAATGGGATGAATGCTTTAATCAAATCTTTAAATCGGTCATATGATTTAGATGAAACAAGACCCTTCTTTATTGCAAGAGGGATCTCGGTAATTTTCACGTTATTACTTATTGTATTATTTGTAGTTGCACTCGCATTGCCGATATTTGGGGAACAGATTGGTACCTTCCTGTTTTCTTACTTAGGGTATGAGCAAGGATTCTTAGGTGTTTGGAATCAAGTTCGTTGGACGATTCCCCCAGTGATGATCTTTATTGTCTTTATGTTGCTTTACTGGATTGCACCGAATCGAAAATTGTACTTGAAGAGTGTCATTCCAGGTGCAATTTTTGCTACTGTAGGATGGATTGTTGTTTCTCTTGGTTTTTCTTTGTATGTTAGTAGCTTTGCTAATTATTCTGCTACTTATGGAAGTATCGGAGGAATTATTGTCTTGATGATGTGGTTGTATTTCTCAGGGACGATCTTGATGGTTGGTGGACAAATAAATGCAGTGATGCAAGAACGTAAAGAAAAAATAGCTATGAAAAAAGCAGGGGCCGTCATATGACAGCTCCTGCTTTTATACGTTTCGTTGAAGAAGTCTTAATCCATTCAATATAACAAGAATCGTACTACCTTCATGACCGAGTACTCCTAATGGCAAATTAATCACTTGGAAGAAATTACTTATGATTAATAAAACAATAACGGCAATAGAAAAAATGATGTTTTGCTTAACAATGCGATTCATTTTTCGAGATAAACGAATTGCAAAAGCAATGCGAGATAAATCATTTTTCATAAGAACCACATCAGCAGTTTCAAGTGCGACATCTGTACCGCCGCCCATTGCAATACCTGTGGTTGCAGTTGCAAGGGCTGGTGCATCATTAATGCCATCTCCAACCATGCCGACCGTACCGTATTTTTCTAAAAAACCTTTCAAGTGAATGACTTTTGTTTCCGGTAAACACTCTGCAAAATACGCATCTACGCCTGCTTCTTCCGCTATTGCTTTTGCTGTTCTTTCATTATCACCAGTGAGCATAATGGTGGTAATGCCTAATTTTTTCAACTCTTCAATTGCGACTTTAGATTCTTCGCGTACCGTATCCTTCATAGCTACAAGTGCGACAATTTCATTTTCATTGGCCATGAAAATAACGGTTTTACCTTCGTCTTCGAGAGATTGAGCAACCCCGTTGTTGAAGAGTTTTGCCTTTTCTTCTCCGACAAATTTTGGTTTACCTACTTTCCATTCAATCCCATCAATGGTTGCTTTAATTCCCCAACCGGCGATGTCTTCTATTTCAATCGATTGTTTAATAATTGTTCCTTGTAATTTAGAATATTGGACAATTGATTGGGCAAGAGGATGATTCGACTGTGCTTCAATGCTTGCTAGAAGACTGAGCACTTCACTTTCTGCATAACCTTCTGACACGAGGAAGTCGGTCACTTCGGGTTTGCCTTTAGTTAATGTACCTGTTTTATCAAGTGCGATTGCTTTCATATCCCCGACATTCTCTAAGTGAACCCCGCCTTTGAATAAAATCCCGCTCCGAGCTCCGTTCGATATTGCTGACAATGTTGCAGGCATGACGGAAGCTACTAAAGCACAAGGTGATGCTACTACAAGAAGCACCATTGCTCTGTAAAAAGTCGTGGTCCAGTCCCATCCAAATAGGAAGTGGGGGAGAAATAGCATAACCCCGACTGTGAATAAAACAATTTTCACATAGCGACTTTCGAATCGTTCGATGAATTGTTGCGACGGTGATTTTTCACTTTGTGCAGATTGAACTAAATCGATAATCTTTTGAAATAAGGACTCTGAATTCGGTTTGGTCATTTTGATGGTTAAGGAACCATTCATATTCACGGTACCTGCAAAAAGCTCGCTACCGGTTTGTTTTGTTACTGGGACAGATTCTCCGCTAATAGCAGCTTCATCAACATTTGAATGTCCTGTCATTACTATGCTATCAACAGGAATTCTTTCTCCAGGTTTAACGTAAAGAATATCTCCAACCTGCAAGTCTTTAACAAGCACTCTTTGAGATTGTCCAGAGGCATCCATTAACCAGGCTTCTTCGGGTTGTAATTTCATTAAAGCTGATATTTCACGCTGGCTTTTATTCATCGTATACGTTTCGAGGGCACCACTTAAGGCGAAAATAAATATGAGAATAGCGCCTTCTACCCAATAACCAATAATAGAAGATCCAATGGCAGCAAGAATCATCAGCAATTCCACATTTAGTTCTTTTTTGTGAATAGTAGCTTCAATTCCTTCTTTTGCTTTTGCGTAACCGCCTATAAAAAATGCAAGGAGAAAAAGAGTAATGGAAATTGCACTATCCCCATTTTTACCAAACAACCATGCGATGACAATTAAAACACCAGATAGAAGGGCTGCAATCAATTCAATATGCGGCAAAATTCTAGTGATAAAGAAAGACTGATTTTGTTGTTGAATGGCTTCCATGTGGCACCTCCTGATAATGATAGTCAATATCATATGTCCCATAATGTACGAAAAGCTGGCATTCCCCTAGGGAATACCAGCATTTTAAATGACAATTATTAGATTAGAATGATTATAACATAGAAATGTTTTCAAAGACAATAGCGTGAATTATTTATAGACGCGTTCGCTATATTGCGCTAATTTTTCAAGTGAAGATTTATCTACATCCGCGTGCAAACTATTTCCGTGAGAGTCCATTGTTACGACAGCGGTGAAATCTTCCACTCTTAAATGCCACATTGCTTCAGGAATCCCGAATTGCATAAGGTCTACTCCTTCAACGCCTTTAATGCAATCAGCATAGTACTGAGCTGCACCACCAATCGCATTTAAGTAAACGCCGCCATGTTCATTTAACGCCGCCAAAGTTTTTGGTCCCATGCCGCCTTTACCCATAACTGCACGAATCCCGAATTTCTTCATAATATCACCTTGGTAAGGCTCTTCACGAATCGATGTAGTAGGTCCAGCTGCTTTAATCTGCCAGTTACCTTCATCATCTTTCATAACAACAGGACCACAGTGATAAATAATTTGGCCGTTAAGGTCAAGAGGAGCATCATGATCTGACAAATATTTATGAATGGCATCGCGACCTGTGTACATCATGCCACTAATTTTAACAACATCACCAACTTGCAATTGACGAATTTCTTCTTCTGTAATTGGTGCACGAAGTTCAACAATTCGTGTTGCCGCTTCTTCAGCAGATTGGTCGGCTCCTTGATCTTTAAACTCAATTTTTTCTCCGTCTTGATAGTGCCATTCATTAATTTCACCAGTTGTTGGATTAATGTTGATTGCTAAACGACGATATGCCCAGCAATTATACGCAACTGAAACGAAGAAGCTAGCAGGAATACGATGCATGACACCAATTTTACAGCCAAGTAAAGTTGCTTCTCCACCGAATCCCATCGTGCCGATTCCAAGTGTATTTGCTTTTTCAACAATGTAATTTTCTAGTTCTGCTAATTGTGGATGTGGGTTAACATCTTCAACAGAGCGGAAAAGTTGTTCTTTCGCTAAATCATAACCTGATGCGCGATCTCCACCAATTCCAACGCCTATGAAGCCTGCAGAACATCCTTGTCCTTGCGCTTGATAGACAGAGTGAAGAATACACTTTCTAATTCCATCTAAGTCTCGACCAGCGCGTCCGATTCCTTCAAGTTCGGCAGGAAGACTATACTGTATATTTTTATTCTCACAGCCGCCACCTTTTAAGATGAGCTTCATTTCAATATAATCTTTTTCCCACTGTTCGAATTTCACAACTGGAACACCTTCTCCTAGGTTATCACCACTGTTTTCACCAGTTAAAGAATCCACAGCATTTGGGCGAAGTTTTGCATTTTTCGTAGCCGTTACGATAGCACGACGAATAGCCGCTTTAATTTCTAATTGATTCACACCTACAGGCGTTTTAATTTTAAATGTAGGCATTCCTGTATCTTGGCAAATGGGTGATACATTGTCATCAGCCATTTGTATATTATTTGTGATTGTATCTAAACTCATAGCCGCACGTGTGCCAGCATTTTCTGCAGCTTTCGCATTGCGTACTGCGCGACGGACATCTTTAGGTAAATTTGTTGATGTTTCTGTAATTAAATCATATATGCTTTTTTCTAGTGTTTCTAAGTACATGGTTTTGCCCCTCTCAATCATTCTCCAAATTGTTTTCATCATCTATTATACGCCTAAATAATCTTTTAAAAAAGGATAGGGGATGATAGATTAGTTGGCTATTGTAAATTAAACAATACGGACTGTTTTTATAGAGATCAATTCGTGCATCTCCACGCAAAGTCTAGAATTCCCCAGTTAAGATACAGGGATATAAAAAGGGGCTGTCCCTAAGTCACCAAATGACTTTTGAGACAACCACTTTGTTTTTTTATTTTGGACTGTTTTTAAATTGTTCCATTTTATCTTCTAAATCATCCATCATTGAAATTAGACGATCGATATCTTCCAATTTCGTTGTTTCTGGTTCGATTGAATCAAGCACTTCTAAAAAAATGTTCAAACGCTCTTTAAGATAAGTGACTTGTTGTTCTTTATCAGTAATTGATTTGCCCATTTTAAAACACCTCGCTTATTGTTTTCCATACTAGCGGATTTTTAATTCTTTATCAACTTCAGGTAGGACTTTAGAAATATTTTAATATTTAATGTATTTAGAATATTTACAAAATTCAATTAAGATGTTAAGGTTAACTTACTTCAACAAGAGAGGGGAGGCCGTAGTGAAAAGTCGAAACCATTCAAAAGTTTAAAAGGAGGGGGTTCGAACATTTCACCGGCACTATAAGCCGTGAATCGATATATGGATACTCAATTAGATAACAGCGATATTTAGAAGGCTCAGCCAACATCTGAAATCAGATATGGTCTGAGCCTTTGCTAATGGAATTACATAATCTCAAACGTTTCGTGTACGTCGATTGATTGGTCAACAGAACGAACCATCGAACAATTCTTCGTTGTTAAATTCATGGCCTTTTGTAATTTGCTTTGTTCGAGATTCGATCCTTTTAATTTAAAATGAATATGAACTTTTTCAAGTCGATTTGCTATTTCTTCATTTCTTACGACTTCTTTTACTTCGATTTCCATTTCCTCAATCGGCATCCTCATTTTCTCGCAAACTTTTTTTAATACGCCTCCACTACAACTAACCAATGATGAAACCAATAATTGATAAGGTCTAAAACCATAAGTTTCATTTGAAGAAATCGTAAGCTTTCCAAATTCAAGGTTTGTCTCAAAACCGTGTTCTGTCATGATATATTTCAACTTGTATTCCTCCCTTATGTTAAAATTGTATCGAATCTTAAAGGAATTGAACACGATTTTAACTTGAATAGAGGAGAGCATCATGAAGCAATTTACACCATCAGAAAAAAGAAGGTTTTGGATTTTAGTTACCATTGTGTCCATTTCCGGATTTTCACAAGGAATGTTACTTCCGCTCATATCAATTATTTTCGAACAGGATGGACTTTCTGCATCGTTAAACGGATTAAATGCAACAGGCTTATACATAGGAACGCTTTTAGTTTCCCCATTCATGGAACAGCCACTTCGTCGATTTGGTTATAAACCAATCATCATGATTGGTGGAATATTAGTATTTATGTCATTGCTTCTATTCCCATTATGGAAAAGTGTGATTTTTTGGTTTGTGCTTCGACTGTTTATTGGAATTGGAGACCATTTACTTCATTTTTCAACTCAAACTTGGATAACGAGTTTTTCGTCTAAAGAACGTTTAGGCCGAAACATTGCCCTTTATGGGCTGTCATTTGGAATTGGTTTTGCAGCTGGCCCATTATTTGTTCCGCTAATAAATATTTTTGAAGGCTTACCATTCATCGTTTCCGGTGTTTTATGTTTGTCAGCGTGGTCACTTGTTTTCTTACTTGATAATGATTTTCCTGGACATATGCATGAAACTTCTACGATGAGGGGGACATGGGCAAGGTTTGGCGCAACGATTGGATTTGCATGGGTAGCCTTTATTCCTCCGTTTAGTTACGGTTTTTTAGAGTCTAGTTTGCATGCCATTTTTCCTGTTTACGCCTTACGCAATCAGCTGGATGTAGGAAGTGTTTCGATTATTTTAGCTGCCTTTTCAACTGGAGGAATATTGTCTCAGTTACCACTTGGAGCATTAAGTGATCGAATCGGAAGGAAGAAAGTGGTGCTTCTTTCGTTATTCGGTGGTGCTTTTTCATTTAGTGCAGCTGCTGTGTTGGAAAATAACAGCTTGGCACTTATTGCGGCATTTCTAATAGCTGGCTTGTTTGTCGGATCTACTTTCTCTTTAGGGATTTCTTATATGGCTGATTTGACACCAAAGGCTTTATTACCCTCTGGAAATCTTTTATGCGGTATTTTCTTTAGTATTGGGAGTTTAACTGGGCCATTTATGGGAGGCGTCTTTTTAGAGTTCTTTAACCAGTTTAGTTTTTTATGGCTCATTTCTTTTGTGTTATTTGTCTTTAGTTTAATCAGTCTGATTACGCCAAAAAAACAGCAGATACTTTCGAGTTAGTCTCGAAGTAATCTGCTACTTTTTTATAACTCCTTAGCATTAAACGTATCACCGTCTTCAATCGTGCCTGATTCATATCCTTTTTTAAACCATCTCATACGTTGCTCAGACGTACCATGTGTGAAGCTTTCCGGTACGACATACCCTTGAGATTTCTTTTGAATATTGTCGTCACCAACTGCACTTGCTGCGGTAATTGCTTCTTCAACATCACCTGCTTCAAGATAACCTTGTCCTTCAGCGTACCTTGCAAAAACACCTGCATAGTAATCTGCTTGTAATTCTAATCTGACTAGGTATTGATTGAACTCTTCTTCACTTACTTGATTCCGCATGGCCATTACTTCTTTGTTTGTCCCTAGTAATGTTTGAACGTGATGTCCAACTTCATGCGCAATGACATAAGCCATTGCAAAATCACCAGGTGCTTCAAATTTTTGTCTTAATTCATCGTAAAAACTTAAGTCAATATATAGCTTGTAATCTCCTGGGCAATAAAACGGTCCTACTGCTGAACCGGCTGTACCACATGCAGATTCGACTTGGTTTGTATAAAGAACCATAACAGGCTCTTGGTATTCTTTGCCTTGCTCTTCAAAAAGTTCTGTCCAAACAGTTTCTGTATCAGCGAGAACAACTGAAACGAAATCGGCGAGTTCTTTTTCTTGTTCGGTCTCTTCATATGTTCCATTATCTGTTGTAGATGTATCGGTGATATTATTTAGGATGTCTCCAGGTCCTCCACCACCGATTAGTGTCATGATAATAACAATGACAAGACCAATACCGCCACCAGCTATTCCAACACCACCAATCCCTTTTCCTCTACGATCTTCAACATTTGCGCTTTGTCCTCGACCTCTCCACTTCATCAGAATTCCTCCGTCATTCGAATTTTCTATAATATAATTGCATAAACATTACTGTCTTTATTCCCTAGAAACAAAAAGTTCAATCCTCTTATAAATAAAAAAGAGAGTCAATTTCATAAAAAAATGTAAAATCCAAACAAAGTTGAATTTCGCTCCATGCGTACGCTTTCCGTGGGCACGGCTTCAATCTCCTCGTCACTTCGTTCCTGCGGGGCTTTCAGCACGTGCTGTTCCCACTGGAGTCGACGCCTTCCGCTCCAAACTACGATTTACTTAAATAATGAACGAACAATTCACATTGAAATCAATTAAAGATTCGTTTTATTATTTAAAGATTAATTATGAAGTTGATTCAAATAACAAAGAACTTGTTAATTTACAAATGAAGGATTTTTAATGAATTATTTAGTTGGAGATTACGCCCGTGAAATAAAAAACTGCAGACACCTTCTGAAAATCAGAGGTTGCCTACAGTTTCAGACACACTTTAAATGAGCGTGTCTCGGATATCGAATTATTTACGAACTAATAATGTGACGCTTTCAATTTGAGCTGTTTGAGGGAACATATCAACTGGTTGAATATATTCTATATCGTATACTTTGCGTAATTGACTCAAATCTTTCGCTAAAGTAGATGGGTTACAAGATGTGTAAACAAAACGTTTCGGTCTCACATTTATAATCATTTGCAATAAGCTATCTGCAAGCCCAGTACGTGGAGGATCGACAGTTAAAACATCAGGCACAAAACCTTCTGTACTCCATTTCGCCAGCCATTCTTCCGCTGTACCTGTTTCATAAGTTGCGTGAGTAAAGCCGTGTTTTTCTGCATTTTTCTTCGCGTCATAAATGCTATCGCCAATGACATCCATTCCACGAACTTCTTTTGCTTGATCAGCTAACCACAAACCAATTGTACCTACTCCACAATAAGCATCCACAACCGTTTCATTACCTGTTAAAGCTGCAGCGGACTTGATTTCATTATACAATCGTACGGTTTGAGAAGGGTTTAGTTGGAAGAAAGCACGTGCTGATAAATCAAATGACAGTTCACCTAATTTTTCATGCAATGTTTTTTTACCGTGAAGAACGATTGTACGATCGCCAAATATTAGTGACGTTTGTTTTGGATTGACGTTTTGGACAATTGACACGATTGCTGGATCAATTTCAGCTAATTTATCAATAATTAACTGACGCTTTGGCATTTCAGCTCGAGTCGTTACGAGAACTAATTGAATTTCGCCAGTTCGTAAACCGGTGCGAACAACAATTGTTCGAACAAGCCCATTCGGTGTTTTTCCGTCATAAATAGGAATTTGCAGCATTTCTAGAATGCGTTTTACTTCATTCGTCACGCGAGTGGTATCAGGATGTTGAACAATACACTCATCAATGTTTAGTAATTCATGTGTGCCTTCTGAGAAAAGACCAGCGTGTACTTTATTTCCATCTTTACGAACTTGGAATTGACTTTTGTTTCGGTACTGCCATGGGTTATCCATGCCAATCGTATCTCGAACTTCAATGTTTGGCGCTAAATCTCTTACGTATCGCTCCAGTGACTGAACGACCATATCGCGTTTTTCTACAAGTTGTTGTGCATATGTCATATGTTGTAACTGACACCCACCACAAGCCTCATAAATCGGGCAGGGAGCTTGTTGGCGATGGGGAGAAGATTTACGAATTTTAAGGATTTTCGCTTCCGCAAAAGTAGGTTTTACTAATTCTACTTGCGCAGTTACTTCTTCTCCGGGAAGTGCGCCTTTTACGAAGACTACATTTCGTTTAAAGTATCCAATTCCTTCGCCGTTAATGCCAAGCCTTTTAATCGTCAAAGGAAATTTTTGACCTACTTCAATAAGAGTTTGTTGAGACAAATTCATTCACGTCCTTTACTACTGGTGTCTACAGTATATAGGACACGGGAGTTAATGGAAAGACAAGGGGGAATCATCGTTTTTATTTACAAGCGATTCTAAGGACTCAAATGTGTACCCTTTCTTTTTTGCATCTCGAATAAAATCAGGGAGTGCCTCGGCATTATCTGGTGAAACAGTATGCATCAAGATAATCGCTCCAGGATGAATTTGATTCATCAAATGGTGATAGGCATAAGCTTTTCCTTGAGGTCGGTCTGCGTACCAATCAACAAAAGCAACTGACCAAAACATATGTCTGTATCCCAGTTCGTTCCCATAAGCGAGTAACTTTTCGCTAAATACACCTTCTGGTGGGCGAGCGAAACGTGTTCTCTTAATTCCTGTTTCTTCTTTTAGCAGCTGATCAAACTTATGCCATTCCTCTTTCATGCGTTCTTCTGATAAATTTGCCATATTCGGATGATCATAAGAATGATTCCCGATTTCGTGACCTTCATCAATCATACGTTTGACTAAGTCTTTAGCACTTTTAACATAATGACCTGTTAAAAAGAAAGTAGCAGGTACTTTTTCTTTCTTTAGTGCATCTAATATTGGCGCGGTGTGTCCATTCTCGTATCCATTGTCAAAAGTTAAATACATGACTTTGTCTGTGTCATTCCCTTTATAAAAAGCACCATGTTTTTTTAATAGCTGGTCAAATGCACTTCCTGCTTGTGCTTGTTGCTCTTGTGAACCCTTTTTGAAGCCCCAATTAAGTGATTCCGCTTCAGCTTGGAATGGATTAACAACTATTCCGATTAGTAAAATGGAACATGCGGCGACGATTCCTAAAATATGATTTTTCCACATAAAAACGCAACCTTTCTTTTTAGATAGGTTGCGTTTTCCATATCGAATTATGCGTAAATGTTTTGTAATGCTTGTTTTAAATGAGGGTAATTAAACGAAAAGCCGTTGGTTAATAATTTATCAGGCATAACACGTTGACCTTCTAAAACTAGTTGACTCTTATCACCAAGTGCCAGTTTTAATGCAAATGCAGGAACAGGAATCCAATGTGGTCGATGTAATACTTCGCCTAATATTTTTCCAAATTCATTCATTTGTTTTGGATCTGGAGCGGTCACATTAAACGGTCCTTTAATCGATTCATTCTCAATGGCATATAGAAGTGCTGCAGCTACATCTGAAACATGTACCCATGAGACCCATTGTTTACCTGAGCCTACTTGTCCGCCAACACCCATTTTATATGGTAAAGCCATAAGTGGAAGTGCGCCTTCTTCTTTACCTAAAATGATGCCAAATCGACCATATGCAACTCTAGTTCCATGCTGTTCCGCTTCATCTGCTTTTTTCTCCCAGTCTTCTACTGTTTTTGCAAGAAAGTCAGAACCTCGAGCTTCGGATTGTTCTGTATATAATGCATGTTCAGAAGGTGGGTAAATACCTATCGCACTTGCGTTAACTAGAACGGACGGTTTCTTTTCGACTTGATTGATAATGCGAAGCACTTCATCCGTTGCTTTCATTCGACTATCGTAAATTTTGTCTTTTTGTTCTTGTGTCCATCGGCCTTCATTAATGGACGCGCCAGCTAGGTTAACCCAAGCATCAATGTCTTGTAGATGGTTTTCAGGCTCAGAACCATCCGTTAACCATTGAACCATTTTTACTGACCCTTTTGAAGGGCGATCAGATCGAGTAAGAATAAAAACTTCATGACCTTTATTCACTAGAAGGGAAGATAATTCATTGCCAACGAATCCACTTCCACCTGTAATGGCGATTTTCATTAAAACTCCTCCTCTACTAAACATGTTATGCCTATATTACCCTTTCTTATCGAAGTGTACTCAAATGAATGTGCCAATAAATATGTGTATACTAGATAAGAACAGATTATGGGGTGAAATCATTGCCAATAATATCAAAAATCACACGTCAAAAAAACAATCCTGAACGTTACAATATTTTTATAGATGAAGTTTATGCTTTTGCTGTGGATGAATCACTTATCGTGAAATACCAATTGTCTAAAGGGAAAGATGTAGAAGATTGGGAGCGCGATGAAATTGTTTTTGATGATGAAGTTCGAAAAGCATTTAATAAGTCATTGCACTATTTAAGCTTTCGCATGCGAAGTGAGTATGAAGTAAAAAAGAAATTACTTGATGCAGAATATGGGGAAGCAGTTGTATTAGAAGCCATCCAAAAATTGCATTCTCTTGGATTTTTGAACGATGAATCGTTTTCAAAGGCTTTATTGGAAACACAAAAGAAAACGGGGAAAAAAGGTCCACGTGCAATTCAACAGGAATTAAAGAAAAAAGGCATCGACAAAAAACTTCAAAAGGAAGTGCTGGATACGTATACAGAAGAAGATCAAACTCAAATTGCACAAGCCTTAGCCGAAAAAATCGCGAACCAACAATCATCAAAAACACCACGACAAGTGAAGCAAAAAATTCAAGATACTTTGTTGCGCAAAGGATATTCCTATGACATTATTAGCAAAGCAATTGCCGAAATTGAATTTGAAACAGAGCAAGAAGAATGGGAAGAGATGATCGCCAAACAAGGTGATAAAATTTGGACCAAAGTTTCCTCTAAATTCACAGGATATGATCGTAAAAATAGAGTAAAACAAGCTTTGTATCAAAAGGGTTTTCCTTCTGACCAAATTGATATGTTTATTGAAAAAAAGGAGTTCGAAGAAGATGGAGACTGAAAAAAAGTATAGTTATATGTCGGAGAATGAACTTCGACAAACGATTGCTAATTTGTTAGAAAAGGCTAGGAAAGCTAGTCAGCTTGGACATGTTAATGAGTTTGCTGTTTATGAAAGAAAAGCAATCATGGCACAAGCATATTTAGTAGATCCAAATGATATTAAGCCGGGTGAAATGTATCGAATTGAAGGGGATCCAGGTGTATTCTTTCAAGTGGATTACCTAAAAGGTCGTTTCGCATGGGGCTATCGTTTAGGCGGAGAAAAACATACAGAAGCGTTACCAATTTCAATGTTAAAACCTTTGAAGGAGGGCAAATAACATGCAAGATAAAATCGATTCACTAGTGGAAGAACTAGCTTCAAAAAACGAAAATTTATCAGCAGGACGTGCACGAGTTTGGATTGAGTTATTATGGTCAGACTTTGAGTCATCTTATGCTAAAGCCGGATATGATTATAAGGGTGCTGAAGTGACCGAAAAAGTAATTCGTCAATGGATCACCAGTTATGGAGATCGTATTCATGAATTTGCAGGGAATAATCCGAAATATGCTTATTTATTAAAAATGGATGATGATTTAATTCAATAGTAGCGTAATTACTACAATTAAAAAGGACACGACCAATATTGCGTCGTGTCCTTTTTGTTTTTAATCAGTTGGGCATAAAGTCTAACTTTTTATGAAGTTTGTCTTCACTGAAAATCCATCCTGTATATGAGTTGATAATTTCTAGCTCTTCATTTAAATGAGCAACCGCAACGAATGGGTAATAGTCATTGCTTCGATAACGTAAGTCAATTAGTCGAACCTCAGTAACATGGTCGTGTTCGGTAATTTCCCAACGATAGATTGGTGAAAATGATGTGAATGCTTGTAAGTTTTTATCTTTTAAAGCAGCTTTGACGAGTGGAGAGTCAGGGATATCGATTCGGTCAAAGCGATCGTAAATATTAATGGAACGCCCATAAGCTCGTCCTACATAATGATGTGTTTTAGAAATTGCTGCGATTCTCCATTGGAAGAACTTAATCGTTGGTGCGATGATGATTTCTTCAGCGCTAGGAATTGTATTCTTAACGGCATGTCTTACAGCTGCTTGAACCGCAAACCTTATCAAATAATAAACAACAATAATCGAGTACATGAGTAGCATGGTGTAAACCGGATTAGATCCGAATGCCCAAAATAGCAAGCCCACGACATGCAAGGCGAATATGGTCGGGTCGAATGTATTGATGACCCCTAATGCAACCCACTTATTAGAAAATGGTCGTAATGCCTGGGTTCCATAGGAATTGAAGATATCTACAAAGACATGTAAGAAAACTGCCAAGAACGTCCATAACCATAAGTGTAAAAAGTCCGCCCCGGGAACAAAGAAATGTATAGTTCCAGCTATCGCGACTGGCCAAAGTAAGACCGCAGGAATTGAGTGAGTGATGCCGCGATGATGTCTAATGTATACTGCGTTGTTTCTTAATTTGAGAACCGTATCAACATCAGGTGCTTGGGAACCAATAATGGTACCGGCCATTACAGCAGTTGCTGTCACCGAATGATTTGCTACCACTGGGTCAATCATTGCTAGTCCACCCAAGGCGATCCCCATGACAATATGTGTGCCAGTATCCATCTTTATCAACTCCTTATGTAATTCGAAATTTATTTTGTAGTAGAGATTTCGGTAGGAAGAATGAGTTAACATTCAAAAAGTAATTTAATATTTGTATTGGTGCATATCAGCTTTCAATCTAATAATTTGTTCAGTGGAGCGTAAGGCGGCGACTCCAGCGGGAAAAGCGCGTCCAGGTGAGACCCCGCAGTGAGCTATGCGAATGAGGAGGCTCACGGACCGCCCGCGGAAAGCGTCCGCCTGAAGCGAAACAACAACACTTAATAGGTTACATATTTTTATTTAAGAATGTTAACCTATATCAAAAAGGTGTTAAATATGAATTGAACTCAATTATAAAAAAAGATTATTTTTGTTTATTATGATTTAAATTTGATAAGATAACAACGAGAAACAGTCATTCAATTGACTCGTTCATTATATACCCTTAACTTATTGTCCTTAATCAAATGAATGTAGGTGTTTTTTTGAATCAAACATTAAAGGAATCATTTCGTCAGTCACTGATCGAGTGGTATTTAGCTGAAAAACGGGATTTACCATGGAGACGAACTCATGACCCTTATAAAATATGGGTATCCGAAATTATGTTGCAACAAACACGAGTAGATACAGTCATTCCTTACTATGAACGATTTATTGAAGCTTTTCCCACTCTTGAAGACTTAGCATCTGCAGAAGAAGAAAAATTATTAAAGCAATGGGAAGGACTCGGATACTATTCGCGAGTTCGGAATTTACAAGCTGGAGTGAAAGAAGTTCAAGTAAAATACAACAGTGTAGTTCCGCAAACACGTGAAGAAATATCTTCACTAAAAGGCGTAGGTCCGTACACTGCGGGTGCTATTTTAAGTATTGCCTATCAGAAACCAGAACATGCAGTGGACGGGAACGTCATGAGAGTTTTATCACGTGTGTTGTTAATAAAGGAAGATATCGCCAAACCTAAAACGAGAAAAGTTTTTGAAGAGGCTGTCAAAGAATTAATTGATCCGATTGATCCTTCTTCTTTTAATCAAGGATTGATGGAACTCGGTGCCACCATTTGTACGCCAACTTCTCCAAAGTGTTTACTATGTCCTGTCCGTGAAAACTGTGCAGCATTCTTTGCAGGAGAACAACACAATCTACCAATAAAAACAAAAAATAAAAAAACAAAATCGCTGCAGTATGATGTATTTATCATTCAAAATGAAAACGGCGAATTTTTAATGGAGAAAAGACCTTCGAGTGGTTTGCTCGCAAATTTATGGCAATTCCCAATGGTCGAAAAGGTTACTATAGAAGATGCAAACATTCCGTTAATGCAGGAAAGATACGGTATTTATTTCACAAAAGAAAATGAATTAGGACCTTTAAAACATATCTTTTCTCATTTAACATGGAATATGAATACTCTATCTGGACAAGGAGTAGTGGATTTGGGGATTCCATCGTCCTGTAAATGGTTAACTATAGAAGAAGTGAACACGGTACCGATGCCTGTACCCATGCTAAAAATGTGGCAGGTTTTTCAAGAAAGGGGATTTGAAAATGACAACAAATAAAGTAGCACTTGTAACTGGTAGTAGTAGAGGTTTAGGAAAAGCATTAGCGATTGAGCTAGCTAAAAACGGATATGATATTGTCGTGAACTATGCACGCAGTAAAACAGCAGCACTTGAAACAGTAAAAGAAATTGAGGCACTTGGTCAAAAAGCACTTCTTGTTCGAGCGAACGTTGGCGATATCGAAAAACTAAAAGCAATGTTCGAAACTATCCGTGAAGAGTTTGGACGTTTAGATGTGTTTGTTAGTAATGCAGCTTCAGGTGTTCTTCGTCCTGTCATGGAACTTGAAGAATCACATTGGGACTGGACGATGAATATTAATGCAAAAGCTATGTTATTTGGAGCACAAGAGGCTGCCAAATTAATGGACAAGGGTGGGAAAATTGTTGGGATTAGTTCTCTTGGTTCAATTCGATACCTAGAAAATTATACAACTGTAGGTGTTTCCAAAGCGGCAATTGAATCGATTACACGATACCTTGCTGTCGAGTTAGCGCAAAAAGGAATTGCTGTTAATACGGTTTCAGGTGGAGCGTTAGACACGGATGCATTAAAGCATTTCCCTAATCGCGAAGAATTACTTGACGATGCTCGAAAAAATACTCCTGCTGGTCGTATGGTTGAAATTGAAGATATGGTTAAGACTGCGATGTTCCTTATTTCAGATGACTCTGATATGATTCGAGGGCAAACAATTATTGTGGATGGTGGACGTTCAATCGTCATGTAAGAAAAAATTTCCTGTGAATATTATTGCCTTTCGTGCACATCTTAATGAGCACGGAGGTGAAAAATCCATGGCAAACAAAAACAACAGCAACCAACCAACTAACGCAAATAACGTTAGACAACAAAACCAACAATCAGAAATGAAAAAACAATATGCTTCTGGTACTCCAGGAACTTATGGTCAAACTGAGTTTGGTACTGAAACAGATGTAACTGAAGTAAAACGCCAAAACCAACAATCTGCTCAAAAGAAAAATGGAGCAGCAAACCGCACAAACCAAACGAAATAATGGATTAGAAACCACCGGTCAGCGAGGGCATTAGCCTTCGCTGATTTTTTTTGCTATAGTTTTATACATTGGATTGTTATAATGGGGACATAACAACAAACTGTATATAATTGTGCTATGACAAAAGGTGGTCTTAAAAATGCCAATACCGGCAGAAGGAGAAACGATTCAAATACACAGCTACAAGCATAACGGCCGAATCCACCGCGTCTGGCAAGAAACAATGGTTCTAAAAGGGACGAAAAATATTGTCATTGGCGCGAACGAAAAGACTCTTGTTACAGAGTCAGACGGTCGTACATGGTTAACGCGTGAACCATCTATATGCTATTTTCATGCAGAGCACTGGTTTAATATTATTTGTATGTTGCGCGAAGATGGTGTTTATTATTACTGCAATATCAGCTCTCCATTTGTTTATGATAACCAATCGCTCAAATATATTGATTATGACTTGGACGTAAAAGTGTTCCCGGATATGTCATATACAATATTGGATGAAGATGAGTTTGAAGATCATAAAAAACTAATGAATTATCCAGATGAGATCGATTGGATTTTGGAACGAAATGTCGACAAGTTAATCGGATGGATTAAACAAAGGAAAGGTCCATTTGCCCCAGACTTTATCGAAGCATGGACAAGTCGTTACCAATTCCATAAACAACTGCGAATAAGCGAGTAAATGATACCTGTTGACTATCAACAGGTTTTTCATTTCTCGGAAAATGAAAGATAAGAAAGGTGATCGTGTGAGTAGTACAAAAAGATATATGAAATTCGTAAAGCCTTATAAATGGCAAATTGTATTTACGGTATTAATCGGATTAGTGAAATTTGCGATTCCCTTATTTATTCCCATATTAATAAAAATCGTAATTGATGACATCATTATTAATGAGGCATTAACAAATGATGAAAAAATCAAGCAGCTCTTTTATTGGCTAGGAGGAACCGCATTGGTATTTTTTGTGGTCCGACCGCCAATTGAATATTATAGACAATACTATGCACAATTAGTAAGTAATAAAATCTTATATGATATTCGTAAAGAGCTTTATGGTCATCTGCAAAAATTAAGTATGCGTTATTATTCGAATACGCGAGCAGGTGAAGTAATATCCAGAGTAATTAATGATGTAGAACAAACAAAAAACTTTGTGATGATTGCTTTAATGAATCTATGGTTAGATTTAGCAACTATCCTTATAGCTATAGGAATTATGCTAACTATGGATGTTCCATTAACTCTAGTCACGCTTCTAGCATTCCCATTCTACGCATTCAGTGTAAAATATTTCTTTGGTCGTTTAAGAGATTTGACAGGCAAGCGTTCTCAAGCGTTAGCTAGTGTTCAAAGTTATTTACATGAACGAGTTCAAGGGATGAGCGTTATTAAAAGTTTTGCTCTAGAGAAGCATGAACAAGCGATTTTTGATGAAACGAATGGCGAATTTTTGAATAAAGCCGTTGATCATACAAAATGGAACGCTAAAGCATTTGCCGTAGTTAATACGATTACTGATGTTGCGCCTCTATTAGTTATTGCCTATGCAGGTTATCAAGTTATTTTAGGTAATTTAACTGTGGGAACAATGGTGGCTTTCATTGCTTATATTGAACGACTCTATAATCCATTAAGACGTTTAGTGAACTCATCAACTACATTAACGCAAGCATACGCATCGATGGATCGTGTTTTTGAATTAATGGATGAAAAATACGAAATTACAGATCGTGAAAATGCGAAGGATTTGCCAGCTATTCAAGGAGAACTTCGTTTCGATCGTGTCTCTTTTAGATATGAAGCAGAAAATGAATTAGTTTTAAACAATATTAACTTTACAGTAAATCCAGGGGAGACCGCAGCATTTGTTGGGATGAGTGGTGGTGGGAAGTCGACCATCATTAGTATGATTCCTCGCTTTTATGATGCGACGAGTGGGTCGATCAAAATCGATGGAAAAGACATTCAAGATGTTCGAATTGAATCCCTTCGTGAACAGATTGGAATAGTATTGCAAGATAGCATATTGTTTAGTGATTCTGTTAAGTCGAATATCCTAATGGGGAATCCAAATGCTTCGGATGATGAAGTAATTGAAGCCGCAAAAGCAGCTAATGCACATGAATTTATTTTGTCTCTTCCACAGGGGTATGATACAAAGGTAGGCGAACGTGGAGTTAAGCTTTCCGGCGGACAAAAACAACGGGTTGCAATTGCTCGTGTATTCCTAAAAAACCCTCCAATTTTAGTTCTAGATGAAGCAACATCAGCGCTAGATTTAGAGAGTGAATCCTTGATACAAGACTCATTGGAGCGATTAGCACATAACAGAACTACTATTGTCGTCGCCCACCGATTATCAACTATAACTCATGCAAATCAAATATTTGTTATTGATCATGGTGAATTAAGAGAGCAGGGTACACATGAGCAATTGATGGAAGCAAAAGGAATCTATTTTAACCTATTCCAAGTTCAACAATTAGATAGTTAACAAAACAATCGACCTACCAATTTGGTAGGTCTTTTTATTGGACTTTATTATTCACAGAAAATAAAAAACTATTGCAATTATTATTCTAGTTTGTATAATAAAGAACATATCAAATTTTCTGAATATAAAAAAGCTGTGTAAAAGGAGGAGCATCATGAGTGAGCGTAAAGCGATACTTCAAGTAAAGGGTTTACAAACATCCTTTTTCACAGATGACGGTGTAATACCTGCTGTAGACAATATTGATTTCAATGTACACGAGGGTGAAGTACTCGGGATTGTTGGTGAATCAGGTTGTGGTAAAAGTGTAACTTCTCTTTCAATTATGGGTCTTGTACCAAGCCCGCCGGGAAAAATTACAGGTGGTGAAATTCTATTTAACGATCGGGATTTAACAAAAATGAGTGATCGTGAGATGAGAAAAATTCGAGGTAATGATGTGGCCATGATTTTCCAAGAGCCAATGACTTCTTTGAATCCACTTTTCACAATCGGAAATCAATTAACGGAAGCAATATTAATACATAAAAAAGATTGGTCAAAAAAACAAGCTAAACAACGTGCAACTGAGATGCTAACGTTAGTAGGACTTCCACGAGCTGAAGAACTTTTAAAAGAATATCCTCATCAATTATCCGGTGGGATGCGACAAAGGGTCATGATCGCAATGGCGCTAGTATGTGATCCAAAAGTATTGATCGCAGATGAACCTACCACTGCCCTGGATGTAACCATTCAAGCTCAAATATTAAAACTAATGAAGGATTTAAATGAACGTTTAAATACAGCTGTATTATTAATAACGCATGATTTAGGTGTTGTCGCAGAAACGTGTGAACGAGTTATCGTTATGTATGCAGGTAGAGTTGTAGAAGAAGGTCCAGTTCAAGTAATTTTCAAAGATCCACAACATCCATATACAAAAGGTTTGCTGCAATCTGTACCAGATATGCGTTATAAGAAACAGCGATTATATTCGATTCCTGGGAACGTACCAAAACCAGGAACGATTAAAACAGGATGCCGATTCGCAGCGAGATGTGAATTTGCTTTTGACAGGTGTTTAACTGAAGACCCTGACTTGTATCAAACTTCTCCTGTTCATAAAACTAGATGCTTCTTATACGAAGATCAGGAGGTAGCGTCAAATGACAGAACCCTTATTGAGAGTTGAAGGACTAAAAAAATATTTTCCTATACGAAAGGGAATTCTAAGTCGTGTTTCTGGTCATGTTAAAGCAGTTGACGACGTATCCTTTTATGTAAACGAAGGTGAAACTTTAGGAATTGTTGGAGAGTCTGGATGTGGTAAGTCCACAACAGGCAGAATGCTTATGCGTTTGCTAGAACCTTCAGAAGGTAAGGTCATCTTTAATGGGAAAGAACTAACAAGCATTTCGAATGACGACATGCGTAAAGCACGTCGTGAAATTCAGATGGTATTTCAAGATCCATATGCTTCTTTAAATCCTCGACATACAATTGAGAAAATATTAGAAGAACCACTCATTGTTCATGGAATAGGAGATTCAAAGTCTCGTAAAAAGAAAGTACATGAATTCCTTGAAATTGTTGGCTTAAGTAGCTACCATGCCAAGCGTTATCCGCATCAGTTTAGTGGAGGACAACGTCAAAGAATCGGTATTGCTAGAGCACTTATGACAAATCCAAAGCTGATCATTGCAGATGAACCAGTATCTGCATTAGATGTATCCATACAAGCTCAAGTCCTGAACTTAATGCAGGATTTACAAAAAGAGTTGAAATTAACGTATATCTTTATTGCTCATGATTTAGGAGTTGTTCGTCACATAAGTGATCGAGTAGGGGTTATGTATCTTGGCAAAATGGTCGAGTTAGCAGAAAGTGAGATGCTGTATGAAAAGCCTCTTCACCCTTATACACAGGCGCTACTGTCTGCTGTACCAGTTCCGGATCCTAATTTCCAAAGAGAACAGATGTTAATTAAGGGAGATATTCCGAGCCCTTCTAATCCACCATCCGGGTGTACATTCCACACGCGTTGTCCATTTAAAATGGATGTATGTACGCAAGTGGTTCCAAAGCTACAAGAAGTTGAACCAGGTCATTCTGTTGCATGTCATCTTTACGGTGAAACCGTGCAACATTGATAAATATATAATTTGGAGGGGTCAATTTGAGAAAGAATAAATCGTGGTTACTTGCTCTATTAGTAATGTTAGTCTTGTCGACGGTTCTTGCTGCATGTTCATCTGACGGCGGAGATAGCGGAGACAGCGGAGACAAGTCTGATCCGAAAATTTTAGTATTTGGTCGTGGCGGAGATTCAGTATCACTAGATCCTGCTGCAGTAACTGATGGAGAGTCTTTCAAAGTTACTCAAAATCTTTTTGAAACACTTGTAAACTTCGGTGCTCAAGATACTACTATCAATCCTGGTCTTGCTAAAGAGTGGGAAGCATCTGAAGATGGTTTAACTTATACATTCCAATTAGAAGAAGGCGTTAAGTTCCATGATGGTACTGACTTCAATGCTGAAGCAGTAGTAGCGAACTTTGATCGCTGGGCTAATGGATCTGGTGAAGACTTCTACTACTATTCATCAATGTTTGGTGGATACAAAGAAGATGAAGGACATGTAATTGAGTCTGTTACTGCAGATGGAGATTACACGGTCGTTTTCAAATTGAAACGTCCACAAGCACCATTCTTGAAAAACTTAGCAATGAGCCCATTCGGTATTGCTAGCCCTGCTGCAATTGAAAAATCAGGAGACAAATTTGGTGACAATCCAGTAGGTACTGGTCCATTTAAATTTGTTGAATGGAAACGTAATGATTCAATCACTATTGAAAAGAACGAAGATTATTGGGTAAAAGATCTTCCAAAACTTGATCGCGTAGTATTCCGTGCGATTCCTGATAACTCTGCTCGTTTAAATGCATTAAACGCTGGTGAAATTGACTTAGCAGACGGTGTTAACCCTGCTGACGGTGCAAGCGTTGAAGGAAATGCTGACTTACAATTATTTGAACGTCCATCTATGAACGTTGGTTACTTAGGTTTAACAACTACACGCCCACCGTTTGATAAAGTAGAAGTTCGTCAAGCAATTAACCATGCAATTGACAAACAAGCTATTGTTGACGCTTTCTTCGAAGGCCGTGCAGAAGTAGCTAAAAACCCAATGCCACCAGTTATCGGTGGATACAATGATGATATCGCTGGTTACGATTACGATCCTGCTAAAGCAAAAGAATTGTTAGCTAAAGCTGGTCTTCCTGATGGATTCGATATGGAACTATGGGCTATGCCTGTACCACGTCCATATATGCCAGATGGTCAAAAAGTAGCTGAAGTTATTCAAAAAAATCTTTCTGAAGTTGGTATCAATGCAGAAATCGTTTCATTCGAATGGGCTACTTACCTTGAAAAAGCTCGTAACGGAGAAGCGGATGCATTCATGTTAGGTTGGACAGGTGACAATGGTGATGCAGATAACTTCCTATATGTATTACTTGATCAAGACAATATCGGAAGCAATAACTACACTTACTATAGCAATGACGAGTTACATGACATCCTAATTGAAGCTCAATCTGAAGTTGATGAAGACAAGCGTAATGAGCTATATGCTCAAGCTCAAGAAATCATCTTTGCTGATGCTCCTTGGGTACCACTTGCTCACTCAACTCCACTTCTTGCTGGTAAAGCAGATTTGGTAAACTTCTTACCACATCCAACAGGGTCTGATAAGTTAGGCGAAGTAGACTTCAAATAATCAATTGATTAATGGGGAGAAGTCTTCGTGATTTCTCCCCATTTTTTATACATAACATAAAACATAATGCATCAGATGGAGAGGTGAAGACAATGCTTCACTATATCGGTAGAAGACTATTACAATTAATCCCAGTTTTGCTGGGCATGACATTTGTCGTTTTCATGATTATTCGTGCGATCCCAGGGGATCCAGCTCAAGTAATTTTAGGGCAACAAGCGACGAAAGATGCGATCGAAGCATTACGAGCAAAGCTCGGATTGGATAATCCGTGGTATGTCCAATATTTCGATTACCTAGGGGATCTATTAAAAGGGAACTTAGGAGAATCGTTACGAACATCAACGCCAGTACAAGAAGAAATTTGGCCATATCTAGCAGCAACATTTGAATTATCTTTATTTGCAATAGTTATTGCTGTTGTTATCGGTGTAAATGCAGGCATTATCTCCGCCTGGTTCCAAAACTCTTGGTTTGATTACACTGCTATGATTCTTGCATTAGTTGGGGTATCCATGCCTATTTTCTGGCTTGGCTTAATGATGCAGTACGTATTTGGTATCGAACTTGGAATTCTTCCGACTTCAGGTCGAGAAGAAGTAAGGAGTCCGGTCGATTCTATAACGAATTTATACGTATTAGACACCATTTTACAAGGTCGATTTGATCAACTAAGTGTTGTATTAAAGCATTTAATTATGCCAGGTTTAGCACTTGCTACAATTCCTATGGCAATCATTGCACGTATGACACGTTCTAGTATGTTAGAAGTTATGCGCTCTGATTATGTCCGTACAGCTCGTGCTAAAGGGCAAAAAATGTTCTGGGTTGTATACAAACATGCATTGAAGAATGCGATTATTCCGGTTCTAACAATTATTGGACTTCAAATGGGATTATTATTAGGTGGTGCCATTTTAACAGAATCCATCTTTGCATGGCCTGGTATCGGTCGTTACATCTATGAAGCTATTAATTTCCGTGACTATCCAGTTATACAATCTGGTATTTTAGTTGTTGCCTTCATATTCGTAATGATTAATTTACTCATTGATATTCTTTATAGCATGATAGATCCACGTATTAAATATGATTAAGAAGGAGGCATCTCGACATGGCCAATCAAGCCCCAAACACACAACAAGTAGCACCACAAGCAGATAAAGTGGCAGGTCCGTGGCGTGAAGCATGGCGAAGTTTCAAAAAAAGTAAAGTCGCTATTGTTGGCGCAGGGATTGTCATCTTCTTTGTCATTTTGGCTTTCATTGGACCGTTAGTTGCTCCGCAAGGAATAAATGATCAATTGCTTGGTGACCGCTTACAAGCTCCTTCTTCAAAATACTGGTTCGGTACAGATGATTTTGGACGAGATATATTCTCGCGTGTTGTCCTAGGTGCTCGAATCTCATTATGGGTAGGGTTCTTTTCGGTAGTTGGTTCTGTTATTGTTGGTAGTATTTTAGGAATTATAGCTGGTTATTATGGCAAATGGGTCGACATGATCATTTCTCGTATCTTTGATATCATGCTGGCGTTTCCAAGTATTTTATTAGCAATCGCAGTCGTTTCAGTTTTAGGACCTTCTTTACAGAATGCATTAATCGCGATTGCGATTATCAACGTTCCAAACTTTGGTCGATTAATTCGATCGAAAGTATTGAGTATCAAAGAGGAAGAATATATTACCTCTGCAAAAGCGATTGGGATGAGAGATGCTCGTATTCTGTTTTCGCATATTTTACCGAATTCCATGGCACCCGTTATTGTGCAAGGAACTTTAGCGATTGCAACAGCTATTATTGAAGCTGCTGCTCTTGGGTTCTTAGGGTTAGGGGCACAAGCTCCTACTCCAGAGTGGGGTAAAATGTTAGCAGATGCTCGTGTCAATTTCATCAATGCTCCATGGACGATGTTCTTCCCTGGATTTGCGATTATGTTAACCGTTTTAGGCTTTAACCTAATGGGTGACGGTATGCGTGATGCACTAGATCCTCGAATGAAGAACTAATTAAAAAAAAGGCTACTATTCAGTTAGTTAAAACTAACTGAATAGTAGCCTTTTTCTATTGAAATGAATTAATACTATTACATAGTTGAATTAAGAAGTTTTATAAAAACCGTTCAACTTATTAATAAAGAAGGTGGTCGGCTATTTCTCTCGCTTTCCGCGGACGAAACGCCAGCCTCCTCGGCATAGCTGTCTCCGACAGTTACGCCTGTGGGGTCTAGCGTATTTCGTTTTTCCGCAGGAGTCTTCAGAAATAGCCAACCACTACCCTGCAAAAATAGTTTGCAGAATCATGTTTATCGTAGCAATTAAATTCTCCTTACAACTTTCTTGAAGTGACATATAGATAGCAAAGAAAGGAAGAGCAGTCATTTATTTGTCTGCACTTTCGGTAAAGTAGTGTAAGATTTTTGCTCTAGGTGAACTTAAGTTGTAAAAAAATATAATATTTACTGTGATTCCAGTTGATTGAAATGGAGGCGGCGACTCCGAGAGGATCAGCAAGAGCTTTAGACCCTGGACTGAGCATCGCGAGGGAAGCGGCTAATGCCTTGCCCTCCGGAAAGCGTCCGCAGCAATGAAAATCAACATAAATATGTTTCGACTACATCAACGATGTCCCAATGGTTAGCAAATGTTCTCTTTAATTACTAAAATTCTTCTTCCAACGTAACGTTAATTTCATCGCCATGATAATTTTGATGAGACACAATTAACGTATCTAAATGCTCTAATTGTTCCTCGTAATCTAGTATCGACGATAGAACATGTAGCAAATGATACGACGAGAAGTTTTCTTCACTGCTAGAATTGGCAATTTCTCTTACGAAAATCTCCATTACTTCATGTCGTGGCAAAATGGTTTCTCTGCCATGTCCAGTTGAATGATCCGGTTTCAGTTTACCTGTATATTTCAAATGGAGTTGTTCATGGTAGGTTAGTAAAAAATCTAAGCGTTCTTGAATCATCATTCTAAATTGCTCTGGTAAATGACTTAATTCATTTTCATGCAAATGCAATCTTTTTAAAACGTCATAACTTTTATTTGAAACGGCAATCATTTGTCTGTACACAACAAGTTTTCGAGCTTTCGCACGTTTTTCGCGGCGGAAATAGCTTCTTTCTTCTTGATAGAACAAATAAAATTGATCCACTTTTATGAGTCGCTCACGTAGCTTTTCAAGTATTTGTTTCGTTGAAGTATGTTCAGATGCTTGTCGGACCGCTAAACGCGTCCAACGTATCAATTCTTCCTGAGTAACATGGATAGAATTGAACAATTTGGTTTCATATTTTGGTGGCATGAATAATAAGTTCACAACAAACGCAGCTAATACACCGACAACGATTGTCGCAAATCGAATGAGTGCAAATGTTAAGAAGTCATCCGTTTGCACTTCCATAATCGCAATTATGGTAACAAGTGCAAGCGAGATGGATTTTTCTAGTTTAAGTTTTAGCATAATTGCTATCGTAATAACACATGCCAATCCTACAGCAACGTATTGATGGCCAAAAATAAGAGCGAAAATGACTGCAACACCGGCTCCAATTAAATTCGATTGAATTTGTTCAATAATCGTTAAGTAGGATCGATATATTGACGGTTGAATCGCAAATATGGCTGCGATTCCAGCGAATATAGGAGCTGGTAAATTCAACAAGTCTGCTAAAAACAAAGCAAACACAATAGCCACACCAGTTTTAACAATTCGTGCGCCTAATTTCATAAGGGTTTTATTTCCTTTCGTAAATCAACTTTTGGCTACTTTACAACAACGTGGTCATAAGGTCAACTATCATTTAGATAGCTGTGAGAAAGCTTTATCTACTGCTTCAAGAGACACACGAATATCTTCTTCTGTGTGAGCTGTTGTTATAAACCACGCTTCATATTTTGAAGGAGCTAAATTGATCCCTTGTTCAAGCATTAACTTAAAGAAGCGACCGAAAATTTCTCCATCTGTAGCTTCCGCTTGGTCATAGTTTTCTACTTTCACATCAGTGAAGTATATGGTTAAAGCACCTTTTAAACGATTAATGGTAATTTTAATGTTGTGTTTTGTTGCTGCTAATAAAATACCTTCTTCTAATATTGCACCTAAACGATCCATTTCCTCATAAACGCCTTCTTCTTTTAATACTTCTAAGCAAGCGATTCCAGCTAATATAGACGCAGGATTTCCGGCCATTGTTCCCGCTTGATAAGCAGGACCTAATGGAGCGACCTGTTCCATAATTTCTTTTTTACCACCATAAGCGCCAATAGGTAATCCGCCACCAATGATTTTTCCTAATGCAGTTAAATCAGGAGTTAGTCCTAGTAAATCTTGAGCACCACCGTAATGGAAACGGAACGCTGTAATCACTTCATCGTAGACAATTAACGCCCCTTTTTCTTTTGCTATGTCATGTACAAGTGGAAGGAAACCTTCTAATGGTTCAACTATCCCGAAGTTACCTACAATTGGTTCAACTAAAATACAGGCAATTTCTTCTCCCCATTTATCCATGGCTTCTTTAAAAGCTTCAGGATTATTGAAGGGAATGGTGATGACTTCTTTGGCAATGGATTGAGGGACGCCAGCTGAATCTGGTGTACCTAATGTTGCTGGTCCTGAACCGGCAGCGACTAAAACTAAATCAGAATGCCCATGGTAACAACCAGCAAATTTCATGATTTTTGTACGACCTGTATATGCTCGAGCTACTCGAATTGTGGTCATAACAGCTTCGGTCCCAGAGTTAACAAAGCGAACTTTATCCATTCCTGGAATTGCTTCTTTTAACATTTTTGCAAAAGTTAACTCGTGAGGGGTAGGTGTGCCAAATAAAACCCCATTTTCCGCTGCTTTCGTAATCGCTTTTGTAATATGAGGATGTGCGTGACCTGTAATAATCGGCCCATAAGCAGCTAAATAGTCGATGTATTTATTACCATCAACGTCCCAAAAATATGCGCCTTGCGCTCTTTCCATTACTGTTGGAGCACCGCCACCAACCGCTTTATATGATCGAGATGGGCTGTTAACGCCACCGACTATATGTTGTAATGCTTCTTCGTGTAATCGTTCTGATTGTGTTTTGTTCATGTAAAAAAATCCTCCGTTCTATTTCTTCCATTCCTTATTCTAGACAAAAAAGCATCTAAACGCCAAAGAAATTGAAAGTCAGTGCATTCTTAGGTACGATAAGACAAATAGAAGTGTGGAGGGATTACCATGACAACACTCGAAGGTTTACATGCACCTGAATTTACATTAAAAAATGAAAGTGGCGAAGATGTTTCGCTAAGTGATTTTGCCGGAAAGAAATACATAATTTTATACTTTTATCCAAAAGACGCGACTCCTGGATGCACGACGGAAGCTTGCGATTTCAGAGATGCCTACGAGTCATTTGAAAATTTAAACGCGGTTATTCTTGGAGTGAGTCCAGATGGTGAGAAGGCGCATACGAAATTCATTGAAAAACATGGTTTGCCATTTTCGTTGCTAATTGACGATCAGCATCAGGTTTCTGAAGCATATGGCGTATGGGTACTCAAAAAAATGTACGGCAAAGAATACATGGGTGTTGAGCGGTCAACGTTTTTAATTGATCCAACGGGCACCGTAATTAAAGAGTGGAGAAAAGTAAAAGTGAAAGGCCATGTAGAAGAAGCGTTACAAACATTACGTGGCATTATAGAGGGTTAATCAATGAAGGTTTTATTTACATTTCCAGTGAAGGATTATTTAATAGAAGATTTACATCATGAATTTTCAAATGTGAACTTCGTATTCTCAAATATAAAAGATGAAGAAGCATTGAAAAATGCAGAAATTATTGTGACATATGGGGAAGACATCACCACTGACACTTTGAACAAAGCAAGTTCCCTAAAGTGGTTGATGGTCGCATCTGCTGGTTTAGAAAAAATGCCGTTACAAGAAATAGGGGAGCGAGGGATTTTCCTAACCAATGTAAAAGGTATACATAAAACCCCAATGGCTGAATCCGTCATGGCTCATATTTTAGCATTGAAACGATCATTACCTTGGATATATCAACAGAATTCATGGAACCGCAAGTCGGGTTCTACTGAACTTCGAGGTTCCACTGCGATTATTATTGGCCCAGGTGCCATTGGCGGAGAAATTGGACGATTACTTCAAGCGTTCGGAGTGAACACCATTGGTTGCAACCGTTCTGGAAAAGCATCATCTCATATGAATGAAATGATTTCTTTTGAGAAGCTCAGTGAGAAGTTACCATTGGCAGATTTAGTGATATCAGTGCTGCCGAGTACGAATGAAACAAAAGGTTTGCTAAACTACGAGCATTTCGTTCAAATGAAGGACACGGCTATTTTTATGAATTTCGGCCGTGGTGATGTAATAAAAGAAGAAGAACTGATCCAAGCAATGTATGAACATCAAATTGAATATGCAGTACTCGATGTATTTGAAACAGAACCGTTAGCAGACGTTCATCCGTTTTGGACGATGGACAATGTTATTGTATCGCCTCACGTTTCAAGTCATTCTTCGGAATATGTACCTAGAGCTCTAGAAATTTTCAAACACAATCTTTCTGAATGGATAAAGAAAACGACTAATTTTCAAAATGTGATTGATACAGAAAAGGGGTATTAAGATGAAAATCTATACGAAAACTGGAGACAAAGGGACCACTTCATTGATTTATGGAACAAGAGTATCGAAGACTAGTCCTTTAGTTGAAGCTTATGGGACGTGCGATGAAGCAAATTCTATGATTGGATTAGCACTTAGTTATGTACAAAATGAATTTTTTGAAGAGAAAGAAGACTTCCAACAAGCCTTTCATCAAATTCAAACGACGTTATTCCACGTTGGAGCAGAACTTGCGACACCTAAAGGGAAAGAAGTAAAGTGGAATCTTGAGACTGCTGAAATTGAAAAGTTAGAAGGCTGGATCGATGAGTGGGATGCAGCTTTGCCATCCCTTACAAACTTTATTTTACCTGGTGGCCATCCTGCTGGAGCAGCATTGCATGTTGCTCGTACGACGGTAAGGCGTGCGGAGCGTTCGGCGGTAGAAATAGGAGAAGATGTATCTCCTAATGTATTAGCTTATTTGAATCGTTTATCTGATTTCTTGTTTGTTGCAGCTCGATTTATTAATCTTCGTCTTGGTCAAAAAGAAAAAGGACTTCATGAAGAGCTATAACCTATTGGAATGTGTATTTAATTGACATCTTGATAGCCTGTTCCTTATACTAATTATAACGATTATAAAATAAGAATCCTTATGAAGTGAGGTGCATGGCGATGACTGAAGTGCATTTACGCGACGCGTTGGATACTTTGAAGTCTACAGGAGTTCGAATTACACCACAGCGTCATGCGATATTAGAATTTCTCATTCAATCCATGATTCATCCAACAGCAGACGATATATATAAAGCATTAGAAAATAAATTTCCTAATATGAGTGTAGCAACTGTATATAATAATCTACGTGTATTCCGTGAAGCGGGTCTTGTAAAAGAATTGACATATGGTGATTCTTCAAGCCGGTTTGATTTTGTAACGAACGATCATTACCATATCATTTGCGACGCATGCGGAAAAATAGTTGATTTTCATTATCCTGGACTAGACGAAGTGGAACATTTAGCTTCACATGTAACGGGGTTTAAAGTGAACACCCACCGGATGGAAATCTACGGTACATGTCCAACATGTATTACGCAAGCTACTAAAGTTCAATAATACACTTGAAAGAAGCCATCAATTCATAAGAGAATTGATGGCTTCTTTGATGGAGAGAATTGAGAAGTAAATATAACGAATCGTTCTTCTCATAATCTATTACGTCATATAATAAAAAACAGCTTACATTATCGAACATGTAAGCTGTTTTTCTTTTGTTATTTTTTTCGGTTTAATTCAACATCAAATTCTTGGCCTTCTAATGAAGGATCTAATGTTAATGGTTCACGACAATACATGCACATATCGACTCTACCAAGAACTTTTGTATGTTTACCGCAATTTGGACAAACGACTTGAACAGCTTTTGTGGAAAGTAAACCAATCCAAGCATATACACCAGTGCTTCCTAAAATAGCTAGTAATCCGATAAACATGAAGATGGTCATGATAATTTGATTTTCTCTAAAGAAAATACCAATGTACATGATGACAAATCCGATGAAAATAAGAGATAATGCAAACGAACGAATTCGATTTATTTTGTTTTTATAAGGTTTCAAGTTGCTTTCCTCCTCAATCATGTTTACTATATCATAATTCAAAGTTAAAATCGCATGAAGGATTCTACAAAATAATGTCGAAAATATCTATACATAGATCTTAATTATTTAGGGGGAACAAAGTTGGAGCAAATATTACGTCCCATCTATCAAGAGCGTGCAAGTCAACAAAATACATTAGGTGTCATTCTCGTTGAAAAGAGAGAAAAGGTAAGCCAGATTACCGATACCTTTGATACGATATTGCTAATTATTGCGAAAGACTCAGAACAACCCGTTTTCACAAAACATTATACTTTTGAAGATAAAAAAGCAGCGATGCATATCATTACAGAGAAACAGTTACGTAAATGGTTATTGCTAGGAACAAATCGAAAAATTGTGGATTGGCTAATCTTCGGAAGAGTCATGTTTGATCGTAATGAATTTTTAGAGGAATTAAAAATTGAGTTAAAAGACTTTCCGTTTTATGGTCGTAAAATAAAGATGGGCATTGAATTTGCCAAACTAATTAGAAGATATTTAGAAGGTAAAAGTTTCTTTGAACAAAAGAACTATATGGATGCCTATAATCATATTGTCGATTCACTTCACCATTTAGCACGTTTAGCAGTCTTTGAAAATGGTATGCACCCAGAAGTTACAGTATGGTCTCAAGTGAAAATGATAGAACCAGCTATTTATAAATTGTATGAAGAGTTACTATCTAGTGAAGAACCTATAGATAAACGATTAGAACTGTTATTTTTAGCAAGTGAGTTCTTTATTCATTCGAGAACGAATGATGGCTCCCGTCATATATTAGAAGTAATGAGTCAAAAAGAGCACTGGGCAATTCAAGAGCTACATGAACAAGAAGAACTGAAAAACTACTCAGTTGATCTAGAAGTTTTTATAGAATTTCTTGTTGATAAAGGAATAATTAACATTAAGCGCATTGACGCAAAGAGCAACAAGATCTACCACAGATACTATCAAGCTAGCCCTTTAGAGGATAATCAATAATACAAAATCAGACGCAAAAAAAAGCGTCTGATTTTTATGTTGACTTTACAATATTGAAAGAGCTATAATAGAAAACGTCGCTAAGAGAGATTCAAAGAAAATTAGATTTAAAAAGTACTTGACTCACATACTCTGCGATGCTAAATTAGATAAGTCGCCAAAACAAGCGGCTAACATTTGAACCTTGAAAACTGAACAGCAAAACGTCAACGAAATATAGCGATGATCGCTTTGGTGATCGGAGCAAAAACGTTTTCTTCCGCCGACACCTGTCGGTATTGAAAACAAACTTGAACTTAAACGTTCATTATAAACGTCAAAATTTTTGACGCCAGCAACAAAGTCGAGCTAATCGACTCACCTATTATGGAGAGTTTGATCCTGGCTCAGGACGAACGCTGGCGGCGTGCCTAATACATGC